>JACRBO010000316.1 GCA_016219235.1 Chloroflexota bacterium | reverse complement strand
GCCCACACGGGCAGGAACAGCGCGCCCGCCACGCCCAGTGTCAGCGGGATTTCGATGAGCGTCTTGCCGTCATCGTTCTTGATGATGATGCGGCGGACATTGCCCTCGTGCAGCAGTTCCTTGAGTTTGGCCACCACAGCATCGCCGGACACTTTGAATTCCTGCGTGCGGGATGACTCGGACTTCGGGGCCTCTTCGGCTTTCGGCGTTTCTTCGGTCGGGACTTCTTCGTCACTCATGATAGTTTTTCCTCTTTGAATGGGATAGGTGCAGTATAGGTCAAATTCGCTGGTGAATCAACTGCTATGGCTCGATCGGCGTGATGAGCCACAAAATGACGTACAACAGCAGACCGGGTCCCCCGGCCAGCGCCAACACGACGAAGATAAGGCGGATCACAGTCGGGTCTACGTTGAAGTATTTGGCAAGGCCGCCGCACACACCGGCCACCATGCGGTCGGTCTGGCTGCGGTACAGGCGGTTCGTTGTGGTATTCATTCTCTGCGCTCCTGAGTGCAATGATGTGCCGAGTATAGCCCATTGCACCGTGCGCGTCATCCGCCGAAAGTCGCAGCTGCGGATACGCCTTTGATGGAACTGCGTGGGGAAACAGGCGCAAGCCAGCGAAGCAGCAAGTCACAGGTAGCGCAATTCGCTGCACAAATAATTCCAGCGCCGGAAAACGTCCAGGGCATTTTCGCGAGTCAACTTCAACGCGAGCGGGCTGCGCGCCACCCGCCGAAAGAAAGGTTCGACAACTTCAGAACGACGACACACTCGCATGATCTGTTTTAGCCGGGGATGGGGCTGGCGTGCATAAGCTGCATCTGACAGCACGCCTAACACCGGCCAATCGCCGGCGGTCGTCATGGCCTGGAGCAAGCGCTCGACATCCAGCTGGTCGATGTGCCGTACCAGCCAATCGAGTGTGACCCACGTCAAACGGCCAGAGTCACGGCAATAAGCCGTGCTTTCAGCCAGAACCGCCTCGGCGCTACGTTCTGGCAGGTCGGGGTTAGTCTCGACCACCAGGACGTTGCCACCCAGGCGATGCCATTCTTGAAACAGCACAACCACCTGTTTAAGTTCAGTGCGCTCCATGGTATCTCGCCGCGATCAGGCTTGCTTCCATAAAAGTATAGCCAGATCGGGACTACCGGTCAACTGCGATCGATGGTGATAGCTGATTCTACCCGAAACTGAACCGGGGAAACTACAATTCCATCCCGGCAGTTAGCGTCCCTCCATGTTATTTCTGTTTTCCTTTCCGGAATGCTATGCAGTTTTATTGATGGGAAACCCAGTGTCATGGCCGCATAGCATTTGTGCCCGTCAGGGATCTTTAAAAATTCGGCCATTTTTGTAAACTTCTTGAGATGCTCACCGGCTGCTGCATCTCGAATCAATCCATTCCAACAGGTTCCAAGACCATTAGCTTCAGCATATAATTGTATCAACATGCAAGCGCTATCGCAATCCTCTTGTGGTGTAGATGAACTCATTGGAGCATGAAGAAAAATAGCCGCCGGCGCATTGTAGGTTATTAAATTATTGCCAGCTTTGTATTCATTTAAGGAAATCTCAAAACTGGGTACAACTGCTGCTGCGGCTTTTGCTCTGTCATCATATCTTGCAGCAAATTTCATAAACCACCCCTTCAACAGTTTTAGCATTGCTTCCACATAATCAACTGTCGTTTCTGTTATTCTTTTCATGTTTTCATGACCATACACAACTGTCGCATTTCTTATCCAACCGACTCTATGATGATGGCCGCCAGGCGCATAACCCGCTATGGAAATAACCTTTTCTAATAATTCCTGTGAAGGAACATCAACTCGATAATTTCGAAGAGACCGCCTTTGCGCTAAGAATTCAAAGGCGGTCTCAGGGCTAACGCGGTGTGAGTTTGATTTTTTAAGAAACTTGTTCTTATCAAAACCACTATGAATGATTGAATCTGTCGTGCATCCGCAAATACATTGTCCACATAAAACACATTCTTCATTGTTCTGAGTTACCGGTACTTCACCCTGGCGATAATTGAAAACTCTAACCGGACAAATTTTTGAGCAGAGACCACATTTGACGCAGGTTTCATCATTGATGCGAATGTTGGGGATTGCAGTGAATCGATCTTCCATATTTGAGCCGATGGCAAATGAAGCGAGTTTCATAAGAGGTCTCCTGAATTGAATAGGATTACAAGTCACCCATTACGCCGTCTGTCGCATCTGGCGGCGCTGGAAGACCAGCACGCCGACGCTGAAGTACACCGCCGCCAGGCCCAGGGTCGCGCCCAGGCGGAAGGCCACGTCTTGAAGTCCGGCCCCATACGTCAGCACCTGCTGCAAGGCCGAAAAACCGTGGGTAGCCGGAAAGATATCGAACAGATCGATCTGATGACCGGCCATTGTGAACAGCGTCAACGGCGGCAGTTGAAAGAATGAACCGGACAGAAACACTTGCAGCATCGCCGCCGTCGCGCCGATGTTGGCGGCCTGGCTGTCATTCTCGATGAAGCACGCGACGATCAGGCCCAGCCCGATGGCCGAGAAGCTGATCGCCAAACCGACGACGATGGCGAGCAACAGCGAACCCTGAGTGTGAAAGCCCAGCAGCAGGGCCGCGACGAAGATGATCACCACCTGCAGCACCGCGATAATCATCTGCGCCAGACTGATGCCGGCCAGCAGATCCCAGGCGCGCAAACACGTCAGGCGCAAACGCCGCAACGTGCGCCAGCGAATCTCGCGCGCGATCAACATCGCCGTCTGCGGGATGATCATCAGCAGCGCAAAGATGATGATACCTGGCGCATACAGATCGAAGTTGTTCTGCGGCCCCGCCGCCGTCACCGACTGTTCGGTGATGCGCACCAATTGAGGCCGACCAGCTAAACGATCGGTGTAGCGGGTGACGACGTTATCGAGCAACACGCTGGCCCGATAGAAACTCGGCGAGAGCGCGTCGGCGGTCACGGTGATCAGCGATTGCCGAGGGTCGAGCGCGATCAATGCGGTAGCAGTCTTGTTGCGCAGTGCAGCCAACGCTGCCGCAGTATCGTCGGTGAGTTTGACTTCAAACATCGGGACGCCGCTGGCGTAGTGCTGCGCCGTCAGTTCGGCGCTGAGTTGCTGGCTCTTGAATTGGTCGATGCCTTGAATCAAGATCGGATGCGTCACCAACAACGGCGCGCTGTACATCGCCAGGGTCAGGGCCAGAAACCCGATCGGCAGGATCAGCTCCAGCAGCAGCAGCTGCGGCTCGCGCAGCACTTCCAACAGAATTTTGCGGGCGACCAGCAGGGCCTTCATTCGCGCAGCCTCCGGCCCGTCAATTGAATGAACACATCTTCCAACGTGTTCTCGCGCACCCGCACTTCACCGGGCTGCAAGCCCAACTGAGTCAATGTAGTCAAAATCAACGGCAGGCTGCCGACGGCGTTCAGCGCCCGGATCGTGAGCGTGTCACGCTCAAGCAGCACCTGGCTAGCGTGATTGAGCGCCGCGCGAATGCGATCGATGTCGCCGCTGGCGGGCGGGCAGCGCAGGCCGATCTCCAGCACATCGCCCGCGCCCACTTGCTGTTTGAGCGCCTGCGGCGTATCGAGCACCAGCAGCTGGCCGTGATCGATAATGGCGATGCGATCGGCCACCCGATCGGCTTCGTCCATGTTGTGCGTCGTCAGGATGATGGTCTTCTGGCGCGCCAATGAATGAATGTATTCGCGCACCTTGACGCGGCTCTGCGGATCGAGACCCGCCTCGGGTTCGTCCAGCACGACGATCGCCGGATCGTGAACCAGCGCCATCGCCAGGTTGAGGCGGCGCTGCATCCCGCCCGATAGCGTGCGCGCCTGCGCGTTACGTTTCTCGCCCAGGTCCAGATCGATCAGCAGTTGTTCGGCCCGGCGGCGAGCGTCACGTCCGCTTAACTCGTACATTTGACCCACGAATTGCAACTGCTCAAGGCACGTGAGACGTTCCCAGACGACGATTTCTTGCGGACAGACGCCGATACGCGATCGGATTGCGGCATCACCGCCGTTGATGAGTTTGCCATCGATCAGCACGCGGCCCGCATCCGGCTTAAGCAGGCCGCACATCATGTTGATCGACGTCGTCTTGCCCGCGCCATTCGGTCCCAGAAAGCCAAAGACTTCACCGGCGTAGATGTCCAGACTCAAGTCTTGCACGGCCGTCAATGCGCCGTAGCGTTTGGTCAAGCCTTGTGTTTCGAGAACAATGCCAGACATTCGATTTACTCCGTTAAGGGCCTGTCAAAGAATAAGTCAACATTTTTTATGCTCTGGCCGGATTGCCAAATCCAGCCAGAGCAATCTGCGGAGGAATTCTTTGACGAGCGCTAAGCGTGACGCAGCTGCAATCGTTGATAGAGCAGCACGCCGAGGGTCAAGAGCATGAGCGACAACACCGTCATCGTGATCAGCTGATACAGGATCGCATCAAAGCCTTCGCCCAGTACCAACACATGCCGCAGCGCTTCGGTCGCCTGGGCCGTCGGCAGGAAATCATAGAGCTGGATCGTGCGAGCGCCGATGGTCATCAACGGCGCGGGCGGCATCGGTCCCATAGCGCCGGACACCAACGCGAGCATCACCCCCACGCCCGCGCCCAGACTGGCCGCTTCACTGTCGGTGTGCGCAAAGCACGCCACAATCAGGCCCAACCCCACGGCCGATAGACTCAGCAGCAGGCCGATGACGATGGCCAACAACAATGAACCGCTGCCCCGAAAGCCGAATATCACGGCCACGCCAAACGTGAGCGGGATCATGACCAGCGCCACCACCATCTGCGCCAGCGTGACGCCGATCAACAGGTCGCGGGCGCGCAGGCGCGTCAATCGCAGCCGGCGCAGCGTGCGGCTGACGTTCTCGCGCACCATGACCATGGCCGTCATGGCGACGAGCAGCATGACGCCAAAGACGATCACGCCCGGCACGCCGGCGTCGAAGTCCGACATCGTGCCAGTGCCGGGTAGAAAGACGTAATCGACTTGCAACTCAGGTTCGTCATTCGAGGTCTGCCGCGCAAAATCGCGAATCAGGCCGTCGAGAAAGCTGCGCGCGAAAACATAGGTGTCCGAAGTTGAATCGCCCACGACGACAATGTCCACGGGCGCAGCGTGAATCTGCCCCGTGGCCGCTGCCGCCAGCGCCGCGCTGAAATCGGCCGGGATGATCAACAGCAGCGAGGTCTTGCGTTCGCGCACTGCGATCTCGGCCACCGCTCGATCGGTGGTGGCGTTAACGGTAAAAACCGGCTGGTTATCGTATTCGGATGCGCGCAGGATCGCGATCAGCTCATCACCGGCACGCCAGATTTGACCATCGGCGCGGGTTGTACCTTGATCGTGGTTGATGACCCAGATACTCAAATACTTCGCCAGGCCCTGATCCGTCTGTCCGAAGGCGATGTAATAGAACACCACCAGGACGATGGGAAAGAATAACATCAGGCCCAACAACATCGGCTCACGCACTAACTCGCGCAAGGTCTTTTGAGCGACAGTTACGGCTTTCATTGTGACCTTTCCAGTTTCACACCGACTTGATCATCGTCGTCGAGGCCGAGAAGCCCGCCAGGCTTTTCAGGTATGGTACCTGCTGCGTCTTCGTCGGCACGAAACCCAATCGTTCGTATAAGCGGCGCGCGTTCGGATTGGTATCCACGACATCGAGCCGCACCGAAGTGAAGCCATTGGCCCCGGCAAAATCGAAGACGGCGTTCAACAATAGCGTGCCCACGCCCCGACCACGCTGCGCCGGGTGCACGACCAGGCCATCCATCAACAATTCGCCGGCGCGCTGCGGTCGATTGAATACGGCAAACACGCCGCAGCGCCAGAGACCATCGAGCCAGCCAAACTCTGCACGAAAGAGCGCGGCCGTTAACTGGGCAAAGTGACGCCCGCCATATTGCAACCCCGCAATGCCGGCCAGTTGATCGGCGGCCAGCGCGACAATGGCTAACTCCGGGGTAAACGATTTTTCCAGCAATGACAGGGCATGTCCGCGTGACTTCAACACCGGACCCAGTTTTTGATGGAAGGCTTCAAAGTACAATTCAGCGGCTGGCTGACGATACTGCGCGGGCAAACCACTCTGGATGTGTATTGCGGCAGCTGCGTTCAAGTTAGTTCTCCTGATATTGGAACGGTTTCCAGTTTGATTTACGCTTAGGCCGATCACGTGGTTCGATTGATGCCGATGCCTTGCACAATTAGAGCCAGCAAGGCGTCCAAGATTTTTTGGGACGAGACTTTTTTGTCGGTTACTTGAAAGTAGTTGTTCAAATACGGCAGCAGTTCGGCGTCGCCCACCGCGATGGTCAACGCGTGGATGATGCGCGTGGTCGCTTCCAGATCGATGTCCGATCGGATTTCGCCGCGCTGCTGAGCGGCCAGCAACATGTCGTGCACGATACCGCGCAGCGTCGTCGCGATCGGCTTCACCACCCGATCGGCCAACGCGGCATCGCCGTGATAGGCGGCGCGCGCAAAAATCTGCAACAGCCCCGATTGGGTTTGACTCCATTCAACGCCGCCCGTGAGATACGCGGTCAAGCCCTCACGCAAGGGCATGGCCGTCAAGAACGGGCGATAACTGTTGAATAAATCTGCCATGTAGCGCACACACAATTCAATCGTGAAGTTCATCAAGCCTTCACGATTGCCAAAATATTGATAGAGCGAACCGATTGCCACGCCTGCTCGCTCGGCCACCTGTTTGATGTTGAGCGCGGTGGGACCCTTCTCGATGGCTTCATCCAGAATGGCGGTGATGACGGCCTGCTGCCGTTCCGGGTCAAGCCGGCGAAAGGTGCGCGTCACCAGCTCTTCTTGCTCGAACTGCAAGATGTGTTGATGCACCTGGGTCCATTCGGTGAGGTTAACGGATTGTGAACTCATGGTTCATATTTTATGATAACATCGTTCACGGCGCACGTGGCGGATGTCATGACTCG
>JACRBO010000315.1 GCA_016219235.1 Chloroflexota bacterium | reverse complement strand
TACAGGTTGGCCGAAGCGATGTCGAAGTAATAGTTGTTGCCGGGGGCAGACGGGTCCTTCGCCATCAGATCGAGCAGGCGCGAAAAGAACGGCGTGCGGCCGTAGTTGGTGTCCCAGTAATAGGTGAACGCGCCCAGGTGGACGGTGGCGTTGGGATTGGTCGCCTTGATCACGTTGTAGCCCACGCGCAGCAATTGATAGAAGTCTTTCTCGTCGCCGCCCCACGTGCGGCCGGGATAGCGCGGATCCCAGATGTCGGGTTCGTTCCAGATGATCCAGTGATCGATGCGGCCGGCGTAGCGGCCGACGATCTTGCGCAGAAAGATCGCCCACGTGTTGTTAGGATCATCGTCGCGGGTACTGAGGCCGCCCGGCACACCGGGGATGTTGCCGTCTTCCAGCGCCCATGACGGTGTATTCACGATCAAGCCCACCACCTCGCGCCCGGCGGCAATCTCCGCGTTGAGCTGCGCTTCGGTAAAGAACGCGTCGTTCCATTCGCCGTCGTTGTTGGGTTGCAACGTCGCCCACGGGAAGCGCACGCGCGTCCAGCCTGCGCCCAGGGCCGAGGCGGCCACCGGATTATCAAACGTATCGATCGCGCCGAAGCGGCGATCGGGGATGGAGGCAACCGCCGATGACGGGCTGACTTGTCCGAGCAGCACCGCAAGTATGACTGTAATGAGTAACGAGTAACGAGTGACGAGTGACGAGTGATGAGAGGTCATCCAACCTCCAACTTCCAACCTCCAACCTCCAACTTCCAACTTCCAACCTCCAACCTCCAACATCCAATCAAACGCGGCGATTGTAGCATACGGGCGGGGGAACAAAAAACCCGCTCTCACGGGGAGAACGGGTCGGGGTCTTCAACGGATGCCTGCGGCGAAACGGATAAGCGGATTGAAGCGGATGCCAGTCGATGCAATCGGCGTCCGTACCTATCCGATGACAGGAGCACTGCACCGCACGTCCTGTCCGCCACACAGCGGCGGGGGCGCGCCAGGCGTGTGTCCGCTTCCATATCCGCTGACGATGTTATTTCCGACCCTTCGGCCCCCAATCTTCTTTGCCGGAATCGCGCTGTTTGCCCAGAATGAAACCCACGACCAGACCAAAGCCGATGCCGGCCAGCCCGATGTAGATGGCGTAATCCGGTGCTCCGGGCAGGCGCAGGATGATGAGCGTGAAGACCAGCCCGATCAAGCCGCCCACGAGCGACCACCACACCCTGGCGGGGATGTCCTTCAGCACACTGCCAAACGTGACCTTAGTGCCCTGCCGCCGCTGCACACTGATCTTGTTGTAACGGGCCTTCTTTTCATCGGGGTCGTAGCGGACTTTGATCTGCTGATCGCGAATACGCTTGATGCGCTCGATTTCGTCTTTGTCGCTCATGTCGGCCTCGCGCAGGTGGGATGCGTTTATTTTAGGCGCGATCGGCACGCGGGTCAATTGGCAAACAAAAGCCCGCACCGAAGCGCGGGCTGTGGGCTGCGACCGGCTATCTTAGCCGGGGTAGGTCGATTGAGCGATCTGGAAGCGATTGCCCTCCGGGTCATAGACGTTGGCGTAAGTCACCATGTTCGGAATGGCAACGGCGTCATCGCATTTCACGCCGCGTTTGCGAAGTTCGGCCACGGCCGCGGCACAATCGTCCACGTCGAAGACGGGCGTCGCGCCGCCCTCGCCGGTGGGCTTCTCGCCATCGCGCCACAGGTTGATGGCGAGCGTGGTCTGGCCTTGCGGCCCAAACTCACACCAGCCCGCCTCTGCGCCCACATCGAGCGAAATGGGCAGCCCCAATTTCTCACTGTAAAACGCTTTGGCCTGATCCCAGTTGGTCACGTTGAACTGCACGACACTGATCTTCTTGAGCAACGACATGCCTGTCCCCCTGATCAAAAATTTCGCGGCCCGCTTGCGCCGCTGATGATCATTATACGATCAGGTTTCGCCGTTGGTTCGAGCGATCGGCTTCGCGGCCAAAACTCTAATCTGTCGTTCTACTCACGGCCCGATAGACCTCCGCCGTTTCGCGCGCCATCGTCGCCCACTTGAATTGGGCGGCCTGTTTCAAGCCCTTTTCACGCAGCGAAGCCTGCAGTTCGGCTTCGCCCCACACTCGATCGATCAGCTGCGCCCAGCTGGCCGGATCGTTCGGTCGAGCGTACAACGCCGCAGCGCCGCCCACTTCCGGCAGGCTGGATGCGTTCGACGCGATCACGGGCGTACCGCAGGCCATGGCTTCCAGGACGGGCAGGCCGAAGCCTTCGTATTTGGACGGCATCGCTAATAAGGTCGCGGAAGAAATGAGCGCGGGCAAATCTTCATCAGCAACAAAGCCGGTGAAGGTCACGCGATCTTCAAGGCCCAATTCTTTGACCTTAGCCAGAATCGGTTCAGTTAGCCAACCGAGTTTGCCTGCGACGACGAGCTGTTGATCCGATTGCGCGCGCGCCTGCGCAATCACATCGAACAACAGCGGCAGATTCTTGCGCGGCTCGATGGTGCCGACGTGGACGATGAAGCGGTCGGGCAAGTTATATTTCGCGCGGACGGCAGATAACTTCGCCTGATCGGTGACGGGCGCAAAGTGCGGATCGACGCCTTCGTAGATCACGCGGATTTTGTCGGGCGGAATGTGGTACAGGCGCACGGCATCGCGTTTGCTGCACTCCGACACGGCGATGATGGCGTGCGCTGCACGCAGGAAGCGCGGCATCAGCGTCTTGAGGAAGGCGATGTTGAGCGGCTTGTGCGAATCGGGATCGAACTGGAAGATCAGATCGTGCAGCGTGAAGACCGATCGGATGCGGCGCAGGCGCGGGAGCAGGTGTTCGGTCGCGTGGAAGAGGTCGGCATCGCCAAATAATCGATCTTGCCCGAAGCCTGTGAAATAGGCCAGGGCGGTGGTCAAGCGCCAGGGCCGCACCGACAGGCGGGTCGTCAGGGCAGGCAGCTGATCGATCGGGGGGAGCAAGTGCGCTTCACCGCGTTGATGATAAAACGCCCTCAACTGCAGGGGCGAGGCATCAGCCATCAACCCTTTCACCAGCTCGTGCGCGTAGCGGCCCAGGCCCGCGCGTTGATGCACGGCCGCCGACACATCGATGCACACCCGCGTGGCAGTCGTCATGATCAGGCGCTCGCTTCTGGCAGATCGATGTGAACGATGTGGACGGTATGCTCCGGCAACACCTTGAGACCGGTGCGCAG
>JACRBO010000314.1 GCA_016219235.1 Chloroflexota bacterium | reverse complement strand
GATTTGCCGCAGGCGATCAACTCTTCGACGATGCGACTTAGATTGTGAACGCCCATCAGGAACACGAGCGTATCCGCGCCGCACGCGCGCCGGATCGTATTGATCTCCGTCTCGCCGCAGCCATCGGCGCGATGACCGGTGATGAAGGTGACGCTGCACGCCAGGTTGCGATGGGTGACGGGAATGCCCGCATACGCCGGGGCGGCAATGGCGCTGGACACGCCTGGGACAACTTCAAAAGGCAGGCCCGCTTCCGTCAAAGCCAGGGCCTCTTCGCCGCCCCGCCCGAACACGAAGGGATCGCCGCCCTTCAAGCGCACGACGATTTTTCCCGCGCGGGCGTGCTCGATCAACAGCACATTGATTTGATCTTGCGGGATCGGATGATGATTGGGTTGTTTACCCACATCGATGAACAACCGGGCGCGATCGGCATACGCCAGCAACGCCGGATTCGCCAGTCGATCGTGAACGACGACATCCGCTTGCCGGAGACACTCGACGCCGCGCACGGTGATCAGACCGGGATCGCCCGGCCCAGCGCCGACAAGATAAACGAGGCCGCGTGAGAAAGTTGAAGTGAGAGAGGTCATGGTTCGGATCGGGTTAGCAGATTTAGCGCATACTGTTTGCCGGCGTCGCGCCCGTCGCGCCGGATCACGTCGAGCAGTTCGGAATCGATCAGATGGAGGGCGGCTGTGAGCCGCGGCTCACCCGGCGCGTGACGGGCCAGCAAGACCGATCGGGTTTGAGCCAGAACGTCGGCCAGATCGGCATACTCCGGGCCAATCTGTTCTTCGATCCGCTCGCGCAGACGACGCGCCAGGGCGGGGCTGGCGCCACCAGTGGTGATGGCAATATTAAGTTCGCCGCGCTGGACTACGGCAGGCACGATGAAGTTGCTGTGAGCAGGATCGTCGACGACATTGATCAGACAGCCACACTGCCGGGCTTCGGCCCACACACGTTGATTCACCGCCGGGTCATTCGTAGCGGCGATGACGAGGCCAGCGTCGCCGAGATCGCCAGGGCGATATTCGCGTTCGAGCGCCTCGATCGAATCGGCGGCGGCCAGGGCGCACAGCGCCGGCGCGAGGACGGGAGCGACAACTTTGACGCACGCTCCAGCGGAAAGCAGCCCCAGGACTTTGCGGGCAGCAACATTGCCGCCCCCGATGACAACCACTTGTCGCTGCTCGAGGCCGATCAGACAGATGGGGTAGGTCTTCATATAGGGACAACCCGCTGCCCGTCTCGCAGGCGATCGGGCGTGGGAGGAATATAATCAATTATCTGTGAAAAAATGCGCGGGCGGGAGTGCCAGATGTCATTACGTGTAGGTGTAGTTTGTTTCTCAGGATGATTCAACCTTTTTAGATCCAGCAATTCTCATCTTGGCACATATGCTCCCGCTGGATTTGGCAATCCAGCGGCCAAGCCAACGGATTTGGCAACACCTGCACTGCATCCGCAGCGCGGTGCAAGTGTCCGTCGGGAGCGGTCCGGTTCAAATTGAGAATTGCTGTATTAGATCGGCCCTGGGTGGGTAAGGATGTCATGGGCAACCTTAGTCGTCGGCGCTACGCAGTACGGATTATGTGGTACGTGAGGCGCAACGATTAGAGCGTCGCGCCAACGAAAACCGCGCATCGGTTGCCGCCCATTGAAGCGGCAGGTACAATTGACTGAACCTGGCCGAACGAGGTGACACATGGAAGACGAGATCTGGGTGGTGCTGCACCGGCATTTGAAGAGCATCTTCGAGCGCGACAGCAAAACCTATGTCGACACGACCGGCGACGACCTGTCATTGTATGAGTGGTGGGTGACGCCGCATCGTCAGGACGGGCTGGACTTTCACACCTTCATGATCGAGCACAGCTGGACGGGCAGCGGCGATTATCGGTATGATCTGCTTGAGCCGCGGCTGCAATTGTATGGCGACACAGCCGTCGTCAGTTACACCTTCATGCTCAGCCGCGCCAAACCCGAAGGCGGCGTCGAGCATCGCACGCACAATGAGAGCCGCGTGTTGATCAAACGTGACGGCGACTGGCAGATCGTGCACGTGCACAAGTCGCCCGCGTGGCAAGCGCCGTTCGAGCCGAAGTAGATAGCGTCACACCGCACTGCAACCGTGGGTGCAAGTGTTGCGAAGCGCGTCCTTTGCGCTGAAGCAATCTCGTGCAGACGCGGAGATTGCTTCGCAAACAACGCTCGCAATGACGCCGCTCTTGTCGAATCAACTCAAATCCGATAGAATACGCGCCAGCGCGCCCGCCGAAATACTCGGCGGGTTCTTATATGTGAGGTGAAACCATGACTGTGCTCGTGCGCGATCGAATCGCCGAATTGATCAAGACTGCCATTAGCGCGGCGCAGGCGGCCAACGCCCTGCCCGATTTCGCCGTGCCCCCGATCGAGTTGGCGCGTCCCAAAGTGGCCGCCCACGGTGACTATAGCAGCAACATCGGCATGGCCGTGGCTAAGGCCGCAAAGATGCCGCCGCTGAAGATCGCGGAAACGATCGTGGCACATTTGCCCGCCGCCGAATTCGTCGGCAAGGTCGACGTGGCCGCGCCCGGTTACATCAACGTCACGCTATCGGAAACGTGGCTGGCGAATCAAGTCGGCGCGATTGTGCAGGCCGGGCCGACCTGGGCCAACTTATCGATCGGGCAAAGTCTGGACGTTCAAGTGGAGCACGGTTCCGCCAACCCGACCGGCCCGCTGACGATCGGTTCCGGTCGCAACGTCGTCATCGGCGACACGCTGGCGAACCTGTTTGAAGCGTGCGGTTATCAAGTCCACCGCGAATACTACGTCAACGATGTAGGATCGAAGGTGCGCAAGTTCGGCGCGACGTTGTACGCGCGCTACGCGCAGGCGTTGGGCATCGAAGAGCCGCTGCCGTCGGAATTCTATCCCGGCGATTTTCTAATCGAGATGGGCAAGGATTTCGCGCGTGAATTTGGCGACAAATATCTAAATGTGCCGCGCGATGAGGCGCTGCAAACGCTGGGTGAAATCGGCACGCAGCGCGTGCTCGATCACGTCAGGCAGACGTGCGAAAAGTTGAACATCCACTATCACAATTGGTATTCCGAGCGCAGCCTATATGAGAGCGGGCTATTCCAGAAAGTCTACGACATGCTTGTCGAAAAAGGCTATGTCGTCCGATACAATGGAGCCTATTGGTTCAAGTCAGACGATCTTGGGGATGATAAAGACGCTGTGATCATACGCTCGCCAGAGGTGATTCCCAACCCCGAAGACCGGCCCACCTACTTCGCGTCCGACATCGCCTATGTGTGGGACAAGTTGGTGCTGCGCGGCTTCGATAAAGCCGTCTATGTCTGGGGCGCAGATCATCACGGCGACAAGCCGCGCGTGCTGGCCGCCGCCAAAGCACTGGGGCTTGATCCGAAGCGCGTGGGCATCCTGCTGTATCAGTTGATCACGGTGATGAAAGACGGCGTGGAGCAGCGCGGCTCGAAGAGCGCGGGTAATGCGGTGGCCCTGCACGATGTCATCGAGGACGTAGGCGCAGATGCAGTGCGTTTCATGTTGTTAACGCGCGCGATCGATAGCAAGATTCTGTTCGATCTCGATATCACCAAGGGAACCCCGGAAGAACAATTAAAAAAGAACCCGGTCTACTACGTGCAGTACGCGCATGCCCGCATTGCCAGCATTCTGCGCACGGCCGCTGAGCGACTGGCGAACGTGGCGCTGCCAGCCGAGCCGGATTTGCAGCTACTCACGCATCCCGCCGAGTTCGCGCTGATTCGCAAAATGCTGGAACTGCCCGTCATCATCGATCAGGCGGTGCGCGACCTGGCGCCGCATCATCTGACGTATTACGCGCAAGATTTAGGCTCGGCTTTCAGCCAATT
>JACRBO010000305.1 GCA_016219235.1 Chloroflexota bacterium | reverse complement strand
TTTGTGTTGCACGCCATCGCGCAGCGGGCGCGTGCGCAGCCAGATCGCTCGTTCGATCGAGACGCCGCGCTCGAGAATGCCGTACAGCGTCAACAGATGCACGGCCACCGATTGAATGGCCTGATTCGACGACACACCGGGATGCTGCGTGGTGTACGCGTCGACGAGCAGCGCGTTGAAAGGACCAGGCGCGATCGGCGGTTCACCTGCGCCCAGCGCGGCATACATCGCCCAACAACTGGCCGACGCGCCCAGATAGCGATGCACCGGCCCATCGAATTTGGGCAGCACGACGCGGCAATCGGGGCAGGTTTCCAAATCGGTCGCGTTCATTTCAGCCTCGCGGCGTCCAATCGCGATGGGCCACGTAGGCGGGCACCGGCTGCGCGGTTGTTTCACGCTGCACCATGCGTTCCGCCAGCCACTGAAACCACTCCATCGCCGTCTCGCGCTGCGTGTAGGCGCGGAAGTCCATGACGTACCGTTCGAGTTTCTGCCACGACTGAATGACCGGCCCGCTGTAGGCATCGTCGATAAGCGCCAGATCGAGTTCGCGCCGATACACGAGCACGCCCAGCCGTTCCCACGTGCCGATGAGCATATAGATCGCCAGCGATTGATCGACCGGCAGCTGATCGAACTCGGCCTTGCCGAACTTGTCGGGCAGTTCGAAGACGTACAACAGCCCTTTGATAAAGTCGTTGGTCTGAAATGAGTTGAGCATCAGCAGGGCGCTGTCGCGCTTGCGGCCGGCCTGAAACTGGCGGATGTTCTGAATCCCAAACACCACTCCGATAACCATGATCGACGTCGAAATCAACTGAAAGAGCAGCGCCGTATCCATCGTGTCGCCTCCCGTGGCAAGATGTAGAAAATTATAGCCGATTGCGCCGAAGCGAAGTTGGGGAACGGATGAAAATCTTCACCGGATGCCAACCGGATAAGCGGATACGGGGCGCACCTTGACCCATCCGGTAATCCGCTCCCCATCCGCTTCGAGCAAGACCTGACAGGTTTTCGGTCGAAACCCGGTGAAGATTGGCGCTCATCGAAAACCTGTCAGGTCTCGCCGGCCACGCGTCACGGGAGCACTGCACCGCATGTGTTGCGAGCCGCAGCTATATTGCGGCGAAGCAATCTCAACGTAATCAAGGGGAGATTGCTTCGTCGCAAAAAACGCTCCTCGCAATGACGATCGTCCCTCCTCATTATGCACTGTGCATTGTGAATTGTGCATTCTTCATTGTATAATCCTCGCATGTTCACCATCCTCCGCGCCCTGCTCCGCACCATGCGGCCCAAGCAGTGGCTGACCAAAAACATCTTCATCTTCGCCGCCGTCGTGTTCGATTCCAAATTGTTTGTGCCCGGCCCGTTCTTCGAGCGGCCCCTGGGCAAGACCATCCTCGGCTTTGTCTTGTTGTGCCTGATCTCCAGCACGATTTACATCATCAACGACCTGGCCGACATCGAAGCCGATCGACAGCATCCCAAGAAGAAGTTCCGGCCCATCCCGTCCGGGCAGCTGCCCATCCCGATCGCGCGGGTGGCGGCGATCGCCATCGGATCGGGGACGCTCGTCGCGGCGTTCGTGCTCAACACGACCTTTGGCTGGATCGTCGTCATCTATGCGCTGATCAATCTAGCGTACTCGTTCAAACTCAAGCACCTCGTCATCGTCGACGTGCTGATCGTGGCGACGGGCTTTGTGCTGCGCGTGGCGGCGGGCGTGCCGCTGGTGGTGGTGGAGCGCTTCTCGCCGTGGCTATACATGTGCATGGCGCTACTGGCGCTGTTTCTGGGCTTTGCCAAGCGGCGGCAGGAGATCATGCTGCTCAAAGACGGCGCGATCAACGCCCGCGCCATCCTCAACGAATATAACCTGGAATTTCTGGACGGCATGCTCAACGTGATCATGGCCTCCACCATTCTGGCCTATTCGATGTACACGTTTCTGGCCGAAGGGCTGCCGCCCAATCACACCATGATGCTGACGATTCCGTTCGTGTTGTACGGCATCTTTCGCTATCTATATCTGGTGCACGTGCGCGGCGAGATCGCCCCGCCTGATGAAGTGGTCCTGAAAGATCGGCCTTTGCAGATCGATCTGGCGCTGTGGGCGCTCAGCGTCGTCGTGTTCCTGTACATCATCCCGCGCGCGTGACGTGAGGACCGAGCATGAATTCACGTACCCCCGCCAACATCCTGCTGGTAAGCGAAGATGAAGATATTCACCGGCTGGTAAAGATGATTCTTAGCCGAGACCGTAATGATTCGGTCAAGACCGCAGCCAACCTTGACGAACTAGCGGCATCAATCGAACAACAAATACCTGAACTTGTCATTCTCGAGTTCACAA
>JACRBO010000303.1 GCA_016219235.1 Chloroflexota bacterium | reverse complement strand
TCACGTCGATTCGATCGTGTCCGAAAAGAAAGCGGTCTTCTCGGAAGTGCATCAATATGGCCGCCCGCCCTTCAGCGTCATGCACGAGGGCGGCGTCTTCAGCACGCATACGGTCGAGCGTGGTTCCGCCGACGAGGTCGAATTGAAGCAGCGCAATCAAGAACTCATTGAGGCATTGGGGCTGGTGCGCGGCGTCACGCATGCGGAATTTCTCAAGGGCAATGCCGATGGCCGCTTCTACTTCATCGAATGTGCGGCGCGTGTGGGCGGGGCGAACATTGCCGAACTGGTCGAGGCGACGACTGGCCTGAACCTGTGGCGCGAGTGGGCGCGGATCGAAATCGCGGGCGAGGACGCGGCCTACGAACTGCCCGCGCACCGATCGGACTACGGCGGCCTGATCATCTCGCTCGCCCGTCAGGAGTGGCCGGATTTATCGGCTTACACCGATCCCGAAATCGCGTGGCGCATGAAGCGCAAGGGGCACGCGGGCTTAATCGTCACATCGCCCGATCGGGCACGGGTACAAGCCTTGCTCGATTCCTACATGCAGCGTTTTTATGACGATTTCTTCGCCAAATTGCCGCCGCCCGATCGGCCTACGAACTGAACCAGACCCGACAGGTCACCCCCGACCTGTCGGGTCTTTTTTGTCGCGAAGATCGATCGGGCCGCAAATCAAAATCTATACAAATGCTTGACAGATATTGTTCGATCAGATAGGATTCAATCATCTTACAAGAAAGACACTCTCGCTATGATCGAATTGGAAGAACTGCGCGAAATATCGAATGAACCAACCTATAACGCCAAAGCGGTGACGATGCAGACGGGTGTTACGCCCGCGACGCTGCGGGCCTGGGAGCGGCGCTATGGCATTCTGCTGCCCGATCGGACCGCCGGCGGCCATCGGTTGTACTCGGCCCGTGACATCGCCGCGATCAAGTGGCTGAAAGAACACCTCGAACCGGGCATGACCATCAGCCGGGCGTCGGCCTTGCTGCAAAAGCAGCTCTACGCGGCTGAAGGCCAGGCCGCGCAGCTGACCCCGCAGTCGCTGATACCCGTGCTGGCCGATGAGCCGCAGACAGCGCGCTCGATGGACACGATCAAGGCCGATTTGTACGAGGCGCTAGCCGATTACGATGAGTTGACGGCCGACGAGATTCTGAGCGAAGCGTACTCATTGCACCCGATCGAACTGGTGTGCACCGATGTGATTGAGCCGGTGCTGGTGACGTTGGGCCACGCCTGGGCCGACGGCACGCTCTCGATCTCGACCGAGCATTTCGCGTCCAACTACCTGCGCCGGAAGTTGATCGCGTTGATTACCGACGGACCATCGACGCGCCACGGCATTATCGCCATCGGCTGCGCGCCCACCGATCTGCACGAGATGGGTATTTTGCTGCTATCGATCTTTTTGCGGCGGCGCGGCTGGCACGTAGTCTATCTGGGTCAGGCGGTACCGCTGGAAGACCTGCCGATGTCGCTCCCGGACATCAAGCCCGATGTGTTGGTGCTGGCCTCGACGATGATCGATTCGGCGCGGTTGTTGAAGCCGATTCAGTCGTTTCTCGATCAGATTTCGCCGGATCAGCGGCCGATCTTTGCCTTCGGCGGGCCGGCCTTCAACGATCACCCTGAGCTGCGGGCCGAAGTGCCTGGGGTGTTTCTGGGCGAGACGGTGCAGGCCGGTATGTCGATGATTGAACAATTGATGCAAGAAACAGCAAAGGTAACGGGCAGGAGGTAGAACCATGCGAGTCATCATCACCGGTGGAACGGGTTTAATCGGGCGGGCGTTGACGGCGAGTCTGGCGCAAGACAGTCATGAAGTGATCGTGCTGAGCCGCAAGCCGAAAGCGGTCAAGCGTTTGCCCAAAAGCGCGCGCGCTGAAAAATGGGACGGTCAATCATAGTTGTTTTGAAGAAACGGAATGGCGAAAGAGATCAGCACATGGCTAAACACGCTAAACTCAAAACCGGCGAAGTTGCGCCTGACCTGCAAGTGGTCAACGCCGACGGCGAAACGATCCAACTGGCGTCGATCTGGGCGGACAAGCCCGTGGTGCTGACTTTTCTGCGGCACTTTGGTTGACCGTTCTGCCAGGAAATGCTGGACCAGTTGGCCCAGAACACGGAATGGTTCATCGAGCATGGCGTAAAGGTGGCGGCGGTCACGATGGGCAAGCCATACGAAGCGAAGATGTTTTGCGCGCAGCGCAATCCCGATATCGTGTGCCTGTCCAATCCCGATCAAACGGCTTACAAGCAATTCCGCATCGATCGGATGGGCGTGAAAGAACTGCTCGATCCGGGGCTGGCGCTGAACGGGGCGCGCATCGCGCTGAAGGGCGGCTATACCAGCGGGATTCGCACGGATATGGATATGCAGCAGTTGGGCGCAACGTTCATCATCGACACGACGGGCACGCTGCGGCTGGCGCACTACAATCACAACCAATACGATCATCCTGAAATAGCGAAACTAAAGGCCGTGGTGGAAAGCCTTAAGGTGAGAATTTAGGCGCGTGATGGCCGGCGGCTAATCCGTACGCACCTGCGCGAGTAAGGGTTGCAGCTGAACGCGCAGCCGATGACGGTATGATACGTGACGAGTAACGAGTGATGAGTGAATTTGTCTCACTCGTCACTCGT
>JACRBO010000300.1 GCA_016219235.1 Chloroflexota bacterium | reverse complement strand
TAGCCGTTACTGGTTTCACTTCGCAAGTCAACACAAGACGGGCCGCGTGGACCCGTCTTGTGTTTTGAGAACGCGTTCCGGTGAAATCAATCGGTCGTCAATTCTCTCAGCGCGAGTATAATCGTGCTGAGGCAAGTCATCATGACCTTCTCAGGCATCGTGCTGTTGATCTTGCTGGTCGTCGCCGGGGTGCTCTTCGTCACCGAGCGGCTGCGCGCCGATCTGGTGGCGCTGTTGCTGCTGGTCACGCTGGGCGCGATCGGCATTCTGACGCCGCAGGAGACGCTGTCGGGCTTCAGCCGTTCGGCCGTGATCACCATCGGCGCGATCTATATCTTGACGGCCGGCCTCGCTCGAACCGGCGCGACGCGCGTGCTGGGCGCGCGTTTGATGCGGTTGGGCGGGCGCGGCGAAGTACGCCTGATTACGGTGCTGATGCTGGCGGGCGCAGCGCTCTCGCTATTCATGAACAACATCGCCGCGGCCGCCGTGCTGCTGCCCGCCACGATCGGCATCGCGCGCGAACGCAAGATCAGCCCCTCCAAGTTGCTGATGCCGCTGGCCTTTGGCACGCTGCTGGGCGGCATGGCGACGTTGCTCACCACCTCCAACATCCTCGTCAGCGCGGCCATGCGCGACGCCGGGTACGCGCCGTTTAGCCTGCTGGACTTCGCGCCGATTGGTCTGCCACTGATTGTCATCGGCTGGCTGTACATGATCCTGATCGGGCGACGCGGGCTGCCGCGCCGCGCCCCGGCCGACTGGACACGCCTCATGTCGATGTCGCACGCGCAGCTGCCGGAAGTCTACGGGCTGTCTGAACGCTGGGTAAGGGCGCGCGTGCCCGATCGATCCCCGCTGCTCGATCGGACGCTGGCCGAGATCGGCCTCGGCGAGAAACTGGGCGTCAACGTGATCGCGATTTTGCGTCACGGCAAATCACGCCTTGCCCCCGCGCCCAACGAACCCCTCCGCGCCGAAGACGTGATCTACCTGCAAGCCCGCGAAGAGCAGATCGAGGCGCTGCGCTCGCGCGGGCTGGACATACGCCCGGAGGCCATCACCTTTGAGCAACTTACCTCGGAGACGATGGCGTTGTGGGAAGTGGTGTTATCGCCGCGTTCGCAAGCGGCGGGTAAGACCCTGCGCGCCCTGCACTTCCGCGAGAAATTCGATTTGAGCGTCATCGCCATCTGGCGCAAAGGACGGCCGCGCCGCGTGGGTCTGGCCGATATGCCCCTGCAATTAGGCGATGCCTTGCTGGTGCTGGTGCTGGGCGCACGTCAGCGCATGAATGTGCTGCATAGCGAAGGCGACTTCATCGTGCTGACCGAGATGGTGGACGACACGCTGCGCACCAACAAGATGCCATTCGCCATCGCGATTATGGCCGCCACTATCATCATGGCCGCGCTGGGCTGGCTGGCGACCGCCGAAGCGATGCTGGCGGGCGCGCTGGCGATGGTGCTGATCGGCGCGCTCTCGATGGACGAGGCTTATCAAGCCATCGAGTGGAAGAGCATTTTCCTCATTGCGGCGATGCTGCCGGTCGGCCTGGCCTTGACCAGGACCGGCGTAGCGCTGCAGATCGGTTCGGTGTTGGTGGGCGGTCTGGGACCGATCGGGCCGGTGGCAATCGTCTCCGGGCTGGTCGTGATGACGATGCTCCTCACACAGGTGATGAGCGGCCCGGCGGCTGTAGCGATCCTCGCGCCGATCGCCATCCAGACGGCGCAGGCCGCGCAGATCGATCCGCGCTGGTTTGCACTGGCGGTGGCTTACGGCGGATCGTTGGCCTTCATGGCGCCGCTCGGTCATCCGGTCAACATTTTGGTCATGGGGCCGGGCGGTTACAAATTCAGTGATTTCGTGCGCGTGGGCACGCCGCTGACGGTGGTGTTGATCGTCGTGATTGTGGCCTTGATCGCGCTGGGCATGCGCGGATAATGGGACAGGCGACTCATGAGCAACTTGCGTAATCAAATCGGCAACCCCTTCGTGTCGTTCCTGCTTCGTTCACCGCTGCATGGCCTGTTGAGCAAGAACATGTTGCTGATCACGGTGACAGGTCGCAAGAGCGGTAAGCCGTATACAACGCCCATCGGCTACATCCAGAGCGGTGGCGAACTCTTGATCGTCAGCTCGCTCGATCGGACGTGGTGGAAGAACCTGCGCGGCGGTGCGACGGTGAAAGTTCACCTGCAAGGCCGCGACCTGATCGGCCACGGTCAAGCCATCGAAGATCAGGCCGAAGTCGCCAGGAGTTTGATCGAGTTGTTGAAGGCCGCTCCGCCCTATCAAAAGTACCTGGGAGTGTCACTCACGCCCGATGGGCAGCCGCTCGACCCATCGGCCCTGGCTAAAGCCGCTCAAACGCGGGTTATGGTCAAGATTGGCGGGCTACGGCCCTGATCCGGTGATGACTATCGCCCCTGCCCGATGACATTTGCCACTAGGGATTATGTCCCTGGACAGGTAGCATATAAGGGCAAGATCATATCGGAAAGGGAGACCGATTAACATGGAAGAGAAAGTCGTCGTCAAACAGCAGTATTGTGCAGCCGTGCGGCAAGATGCCAAATTGATTGAGACGCGGGTGTATCCGGAAAATGATTTTCTCGCCAGCGCCGATGCCTTCCGCGTAAAGAAACAGGAATGCGCGCTGGGGCTGGAATGCAGCCTGGACGACCACGTTCACTGTGTGTGGGCGGGCGCGGGCAACTACGATCCGTTTGCCGAAGGCTAAGTCAAACTCATCTCCCGCAGCCATCACTGCGGGAGATTTGTCTGTGAAGACCGAATGACCACCCAAACGACCGAACAGACCGTCAAGTGCGGGGTGTGAATCAAACCCGTGGCGCGTCCCGGCGGGACGCCCAACACCCGATTGGTCCGCCCGCGTCGGCAGCGTGCGCGCCGTGCGCGGCCCGCTCAACTCTTGTGTCAATCTCATGATCATTCGTGGCCGCTGGCATGACACCGCCTACACGCTCAGCCTGAAAGCCGATTCGCTAAGTGTGGCGATCAATGTGGATACGGTTATCGTCCACGATCGCGCGGGGCGTTTCTACTCTCTTTACCAAGAAGGCCACCATCATCGGCGCAGCTTAAACGGCCAAATGCTTCAAAAATGGCCAGGCGCTGACGGCCGGCAACGACGGTGGCTTGAGCATACCGCAGCCGATCAATTGATCGACACCGCGGCCCATCACCTGCGGAGACTCCTCGGCGCGCTGCCCGCCCCCGATTGGCAGTGGCTCACGCCGCCCGATCATCCCACTCAATTGCGTGATGTCATTTCGGCGCTCGAACGCGGCGCGCGTTTCGATAGTGCAGTTGCCCGATTGGATGCAGCACGATTTGCGAACGTATTCAGCCCGATCGGGATTCTGCCGCCCGATCAGTATCTGGCGCTGGTGCTGCAAGCCACGGAAGGCTGCTCGTTTAACACCTGCACCTTCTGCGATCTTTACCATCAAGCGTTTCGCGTCAAGACGCCCGACGAGTTTCGTCAGCACATCCGGCAAGTCCGCGAGTATCTGGGCGACTCGATCTTGCTGCGACAGCGATCGATCTTTCTAGGCGCGGCCAATACGCTGGCGATCCCGATGGCGCGGCTCACGCCGATGCTGGAAATTATTCAAGAAGAATTCGCCGCTCCCGATGGATTGCCAAATCCATCGGTGTCCAGCGGATTTGATAATCCATCGGGAGCAACACCAAAAGTGTACGCCTTCCTCGATGCCTTCACCGGAACGCGCAAAAGCGTGGAGGACTATCGGGTGTTGGCGGGCCTGGGCTTGAAGCGCGTGTACATCGGGCTGGAATCCGGGCACGATCCGTTGTTGCAGTTTGTGAAGAAGCCCGGTCAGGCGGCAGATGCGATTGAGACCGTGCGCGCGATCAAGGCGGCGGGCATCAACGTCGGCGTGATCGTCTTGATCGGGCTGGGCGGCGATCGATTTGTCGATGGTCATACACGCGACACTGTGGCTGTGCTAAATCAAATGTCGTTAGGCAACGGCGATTTGATCTACTTCAGTGATTTAGTCGAAGAAGCCGGCACGCCTTATCCGCAAATCGCCGCGCAGCATGGCCTTCGCGCGCTAAGCGCCAACGAAAGCGCCGAGCAGCGCGCAGCCATTCGCAGCGGATTAAATCTAAACGGAGCCAAAGTCTCGAACTATGATGTGAGAGAGTTTGTCTACTGAATTCACAATTTACAATGCACAATGACCACGGCGGGGGCGAGCGAGGTGTTCGTCCTCTGTCTTTATGAATTATGAACTAAGCACTATGCATTGAAAGGATGCGCTTATGACTCAGGAAGACCCCCGCATTTTGGAACTGCGCGCGATGCGCGACAAGGCCCGGATCGGCGGCGGCGCCGATCGGGTGGCGAAGCAGCCCGCCTAAGGCAAGCTGACGGCGCGCGAACGAGTGGAGCAGCTGCTCGATCACGGCACGTTCAACGAGCTCGAGCCGTTCATCACGCACCCGGGCGATGAGGCCGGGCTGGC
>JACRBO010000018.1 GCA_016219235.1 Chloroflexota bacterium | reverse complement strand
GCCGCCCTATGGCCGCTTCGCGCGGGATGCCCGTTATGCTGGTCTGCTTCCGGTTCCATTCCAGGACCCGGCCGTCCGCGTCGACGACGACGATACCATCATCGGAATGATCGATGATCGTCTGTAGCAGTTCAACCTGGGCAAACTGGGACGCGTCTGACATGGTGCGGTGATCTGTGGAGGTCGTAGTGATTTCAGCCGCGCAGGCGGGCAATGGCCCATTCGTACAGCTGTTGATACCCCAGCGCCGATCGCTGCCACGAGAAATCGGCGGCCAGCCCGTTACGCTGAATAGCGCGCCACGCGGGTCGATCGACGTTATAGATGAAAATGGCGCGCTGCAAGGCCTGCCAGAAAGCGTCGCTGCTGTAGGCGTTGAAAGTAAAGCCGGTCACGCCGTCCTGGACGGTATCGGCTAAACCGCCCGTAGCGCGCACGACGGGTACGCTGCCATAACGCATGGCGATCAACTGTCCCAGACCACACGGCTCAAAGCGCGACGGCATGATGAACATATCACTGCCGCCATAGATCAGCGGCGCGAGATCGGCCGCGTAGGTGAGGAAGGCCGCGCTCTTGGTGCGATGATACCCCGTGATTTCCGCCAGCATCTGCTCGTATTCAGGCGCGCCCGTACCCAGCACCACAAACTGCGCGTTGCCCGCATAGTTATTCAACAGCATGTGCAGCACATGCCCCGTGATGTCCCGCCCTTTTTGCCAGTCGAGCCGTGTCACCATGGCCACCAGCGGTACATCGTCTAGCTGAGGCAGGCCGGCGCGGGCTTGCAGCGCGCGCTTGTTTTCAAGCCGATCGCCTAATCGCTCGGCGCTGAAAGGTCGGGCCAGATGTGGATCTGTCTGCGGATTCCATTCAACATAGTCCAGGCCGTTCAAGATACCGTGCACATCATAGCTCCGCTGCCGCAACAGTCCGTCCAGACCGGCCCCACCGGCCGGCGTCATGATCTCGCGCGCATACGTGGGGCTGACCGTATTGACCAGTGTGGCATGCTGAATACCGCGCGCCATGAAGTTGACCTCGTCATACCCTTCTTCGTTCAGCCCGTGCGTCACCAACTGCAGATAGTCGAAGACGCTCCAGTGCGTGCGGCCCTGATGGGCCAGATTGTGAATGGTAAAGACCGAAGGTGTGCCGCGCCAATGCAGATCGACGCTGCCCGCGGTTGATAGCCACGTCACCGCCGGCGCGGCGTGCCAGTCGTGACCGTGCACGACATCTGGCCTGAAATTGAGCGCCAGGGATAACTCCAGCGCCGCCCGGCTAAAGAAGGCAAAGCGATAAGCATCATCGCTGTAACCGTACACATTGGGCCGGCCAAACAGATTGCGCTCGGCAATGAAATACACCGGCACGTCGCTGTCGGGCAAGCGGCCTTCAAACACACCCACCGGAACGACGCCGACACCCGTCGGCACGTTGAGTTGGCCCGGCAGCGCGCGCAGCGCATATTTGCCCGTGCGATAACTGTCTTCAATCGATTGATAGGCGGGCATCACCAGGCGCACGTCGTGCCCCAGCGCGCGCAGCGCCTTTGGCAGCGAAGCGGCCACATCGCCCAGGCCGCCGGTTTTGGCAAACGGTGCAACTTCAGCACTGATGGACAAGATATTGAGCATGAGTTTTACCTGTAACGCGTCTCTAGCTCGACGCCGAAGATGGGCCTATTCTATCTCAAACTCGCGCGATATGAAAATGGAATGATGACAGCAGCGGATATTCACAAACCGATCGATGTCAATGTTAGAATCCGGTTTCAATTGCGGCTCATCTTGCAACGGAGACTGTTGTGCACCTAGAAAGTGCGAAGGGCCTGACCAGATCAGTCGGCAGATTATGTGGAGACCAGTCTGGTCCTCGCACTCGCCAGGCATATACTTGTATTCGCTTTGTCATTCGGGGCAGATCACGGTATAATAAAGTTATGGCAATTATCATCGCTGCCAAATAGTAAATGAGTGACTCTCGACAACAATTCGACCATTAAGGAGACAGCAATGCTAATTCACAACCCGATAAAAACTACCCCATTTACAATAACGCTTATGTTGAACAACACGCTGGCCGCCGAACTGGTCAATGGCGATCCGGCGGAGATGTGGCCGGATGTAACCTTTGGAACTACGCCCTTAGAAAACAACTACGTGCCGCTGTATTTCATCAAAGTAAAGGGCCGCGAGCGCAACGGCGCGATCTATACGTTTGATACATTGATCGTGACCGAGTGGCGTATCACTGGCAAGCAGGGCTTCATCCGCAAACTTGAAGCCGACGATTTGGCGAACGCCTTGACGTCCAAGCAATTGGGCATTGTTGCCAAGTGGCTGATCGATCGCAACACCGCCGCCTGGGCGCGTGCGTCCAATGAAGTGCGCGATGCATTGGGCCATTCGGAACCATTCCTGTCGGTGACCGAGGCCTCGCGGCAAGCGAGCATCCCGATCACCACGCTGGATTCGGCAGTCCGCTCGATGCCGCAGCGCGTGCCAGCGGCGCAGGATGAGCGCGGCCTGTATCGGGTGCGTCTGTCGGCGCTAAAGAAAGCACTGCGGGTGGGCCGCGTGCGCTCGCGTGAAGCCATGAAGGCGGGCCGGCCCAAGGCGAAGTAAGCGACGCAGCGCCTGATCAAATAAAAACCTGGCTTGCTCACAAGCCAGGTTTTTTTGCGACTTACGGGGTTGTTTCGTTAGCGCCGCAACTCATACACGATGCGCTTCAGGTTTAGACTATTCATCGCTAACAGCGTATCGGCGCGGAAGAAGCGCGCGGACAGCGCGATCAAACCATACGTAGTCACGGCCAGCAACCCCAACCCGATCAACAACTGCTCGATCGGCACCGGGCCGGCGGCCAGCCGCGTGATCATCGACGTGGGCGAGGTCAGCGGAAACAGGCTGAAGATGATGGACATCGCTTCATTAGGCGATTGAATCAACACATTGCTCATCCACAGCGGAATCATCAGCGGCAGCAATACCAGAAACGTGAATTGCGTGCCTTCCCGCGCCGATGGCGCCAGCGCGCCCAACGCGCCCAGCACCGAGGCGTATAACAAGTAGCCCAGCACAAAATACAGCAGCGCCCAGATCAGAAAACCGTCCGGCAGTGATACGGCCGACATCTGATCGCGCCCCATGAGCAGCAGACCGCCGCCCACCCAGACCACTACCTGCAGCAGCGCCACCATACCCAGGCCCGCGATCTTGCCCAGCATCACGTCGCGCGGGCGCACACTGAGCAGCAGCACCTCGATCGTGCGGTTCTCTTTTTCCTTCGACACACTTTGCAGCATGAAACCGCCCGTCATGGTGATCACAAAGAAGAAGATGAACAAGGCTGCAAACGGCACGCCAAACGCGGCCATTTCATCCTTCTTGGCAACGGCCTGCGGCGCTAAGCCGTACTGGCCTGTCTGCTCGGTCGGATCGATCAATGCGCGTGCTACTTGCGCATCGCCGGTCAAATTCAATTGCAGCACGTACTCAAAGAACTCGTTGTTGTCCAGGCTGTTGAACACGCTGAAATTGCTGTCCACCACAATCAGCTCACCGGACTGCACGTAATCAGCGGGCACCAGATAATACTTGTTGATCTTGCCGTTCGCCAGCGCGGTTTGCGCCGCGGCTTCATCGGCGTAGGCGCGCAGCCGAACGGTCTTCCATGATACGCCGTCCGGCGCGTCGTCGGGCATCGTCATGATCAGGCCGGCCCCATCCACATAGCCCACCGGCAAATTCGCTTGTCCGCTGCCGCCAAACAAAGGATTGGAACCGTCTTGCGCCACCGCGCTCTGCGACAACGCCTGTGAACCAAAACTCAAGGCAAAGATCGCCACGGGCAGCAAGAAAGTCGTCAGCCAAAACGAGCGCTTGGCGAGCGTGGTTTTCATTTCGTGCTTGATGATAATCCAGACGTTATGCATGACCAAAATTCCTTACTGCGCTTTGGCGCGCTGCGCTTTGCCGCCCACCGCTTGCAGCATGCTCTTGATGTCCAGGCGTTGGCCATAGCGCAGCATGCCCACGCGGAAAATGCGCGCGGCCGCCCACACCATCAACCCGCCCGACGCGACCAGCAGCAGCCAGCTGACGATCATCTCCCATTCCGGGATCGACGCCACGCCCCAGCGCAGCGTGATCGTCGTAAACGACGTGGTCGGGAACAAAGTCAAGATCGTCGCCAGCGTGCTATTGGGCGCGGTGAAGAATACCACCACGAAGAAATACGGCAGCGTAAACAGCATATTCAACACGCCCACCAGCTGCTGACCCTGCTGCAACTCCGTCACCGCCGCCCCGACCGCGATCATCATGCCGGCGATCAGCGCAAACGACGGCACGAAGAACAGCACGATCGTCAGCAGCAGCGACCACGGCACGCTCACCTCGCGCAGAAAATCGATGAACCGCGAACCAATCACAATGCCAAGCACGACCACCATCATCAAGATCGCGAT
Source organism: Chloroflexota bacterium (assembly GCA_016219235.1). The sequence goes on along the minus strand of JACRBO010000018.1, from coordinate 1,077 downwards.
CTGGGTTAGCGCCACACCGATCAAGCCGATGGCCTTCCCGCCGATTAATTGCTCGGCTGTGACGGATGTCGCCATGACTTCCACTGCGCGATTTTCTTTTTCATCGGTTACGGCTTGCAGCATGTAACCACCCGCGCCCATCACCGTCATGATGTAAAAGAAACCGACGAAGAACGGCAGCACAAAGTTGAAGAAGCCGCCGCCGCTGATCTCCTGTCGTCCGTCGGCGGAGCGCGCCACAATCTCAGCCCCTTCAATCGCGCGCGTTTGCACGTTCTTGGGCAGCTGCGTCACCAGGTTCACGCGCATGAAGTAGTTGAAGTCGCGCTGCAAGGTATCGGCCGGGACTTTATCCCAGTACATCAGTTTTGCTTCAAGCGAACTCAAGTAATCGACGGGCAGCACGTAAAAGCCCTGAATCTCACCGGCCTCCAGCGCCGCGCGCGCTGCTTCATCGGTTGCAAACGCGCGGATCTCCACCAGCTGCTCACCGCGCGGCGTTTCCGTAGGCGCCACCGCGGCCTTCAGCAAACCCGATTGATCCACGTAGCCCAGCGGCCGCCGATCAGTCCCGCTGACCGTGAACAGCACGCTCAGCACCATGATCGCGATGAAGAACACCGGCATCGCCAGCGTGCCGAGTATGAACGAGCGCTTGTGCGCGATCTTGGCATACTCGTGTTTGGCAATGATCAACAGCTTACGCATGTCGCGCCTCCTCAGTGGGCGACGCGCCCTCCTGCACCACCGAGATGAAGATATCGTCCAGCGATGGCTCGGCAATCTCAAAGCGATCGATCTTCACGCCGTCACGCGCCATCAACGATCGCAGCACATCCTGCGAACCGACGCCGGGCGCCAGCGCCAGATGCCAATCGCCGTTGGTGTGCCGAGTTTCCAGCACGCCGGGCACATCCATAAAACTGCCCTGCCCCTTTACCGTGATAGCATTGCCGGCAAAATTGCGCTTGATCTGATCGACCTCACCATATAGGACCGTGCGCCCCTTGTTGATCAGCGCGATGCGACTGCACATCGCTTCCACCTGATACATCTGGTGCGTGGACATGATGATGG
>JACRBO010000302.1 GCA_016219235.1 Chloroflexota bacterium | reverse complement strand
GGCCCCGCGCGCAGCTGATCGCGCCGATGTACGATCGTCACAGTCTGGCCGAACTTCGTCAGGAACAGGCCTTCCTGCAAGGCGCTGTCGCCGCCGCCGACGACCATGATCGCTTTGTTCTTGAAGAAGAAGCCGTCACACGTGGCGCAGTAGCTCACCCCGCGCCCGGTCAATTCTTTTTCGCCGGGCACATTCAATTTGCGCGGGCTTGCGCCGCTGGCGATGATCAAAGCCTGCGTCTCAAAGATCGTGTTAATCGTCTTCACGGCGATTGGCCGACGCTTGAGATCGACTTCGATCACTTCGTCGTATTCCAGCCGCGTGCCAAAGCGCTCGGCCTGCTGCTTCATCCCCTCGGTCAATTCCGGGCCTTGCAGGCCGGTCGGGAAACCGGGATAGTTTTCCACTTCGGTGGTCGTGGCGATCTGTCCGCCGAATTCATTGCCCGTAATCACGAGCGGATTCAGATTGGCGCGCGCCGCGTAGATCGCAGCCGTCAAACCCGCGCAGCCGGAGCCGATGATAATAACGTTTTCCATGCTACATCTCTCCTGTAGAGCCTGAGTGCCGGTTGATTGTAACGCCAACTGATTGAACCGACAACTGATTAGTCCCGACAGGCTGCCCGCGTGTTACACCCGGGGTGTTAGCCTTGTGTTAGAAAACAACACACCCCGATCGATTTGATCGGGGTGTGGGTTTAGAGTAGTGGTGATCTATGTCGGTCTGACCTCTTTGGCTTGCAGGCCCTTGGGACCTTGCTCAATGGTGAATTCCACTTCCTGGCCTTCGTCGAGGTTGCGGAAACCCTCGCCGGCAATGGCCGAGTAGTGGACAAAAACATCCGGACCGCCGGGTTGAGTGATGAACCCATATCCCTTCGTCCGGCTGAACCACTTCACCGTACCTGTGATGCGCTCGCTCATTGAAACGGACTCCTTTCGTCCCCACGAAGTGTCTGTAGGGCAGAGCGTCCATCACGACGAGTGCTGGTTATGCGCCGCGCCTTCGCCGTTCCGAAACTTTCCTGCCTGCTACGCGTTACGATGTTACCACCGCGGGAAAGTCCTGTCAAATTTTTCAAATTTTTCTCTGTGCAAAAAAGCACAGGTTTTCCCGGTTGAATCAATCACTTCTCTATGCTACACTTGCCCAACGTTTGCACAACCGGGGACCTCATGCTCGCCAAAGTTTTCACCTGCGCCGTCATCGGACTGGATGCCCAAATCGTTGAAGTTGAGGTCGACACCGGCCGCGGCCTGCCCAGTTTTTTCATCGTCGGTCTGCCCGATGCCGCCGTCAAAGAGTCCAGCGAGCGCGTCCGGTCGGCGATCAAGAACAGCGGCCTGCACATGCACGATGGCCGCATCACTGTCAACCTGGCGCCCGCCGATCTGCGCAAAGCCGGCCCGGCCTACGACCTCCCGATGGCGATCGGCGTCCTGGCGGCCACCGATCAGGTTCCGGCCGACGATCTGGACAAAGCGCTGTTCGTCGGCGAACTCGGCCTCGATGGCGCGGTCCGCCATGTGCGCGGCGTGCTGCCCATCGCGGCGTATGCCATCAATCACGGCTTTCGCACCATCTTCGCGCCCCGCGATGACGCCGCCGAAGCCGCCTTGATCGAAGGCGTCGATGTCATCCCCGTCACCTCGCTAGCCGAAGTGGTCAATCATCTGCATGGCGTAGACCCGATCGCGCCGCAGCCTTTCACTGAACTTGAATCGGCTGGCCCCGGTTCAACGTACACCGACTTCCGCGAGATCAAAGGGCAAGAGCACGTCAAACGCGCCATGGAAGTAGCGGCCGCCGGTGGCCACAATGTAATCATGACCGGCCCTCCAGGAAGTGGCAAGACCTTGATCGCCCGCGCCTTGCCCGGTGTGCTGCCGCCGTTGACGCTGGACGAAGCGCTGGATGTAACCCACATCTACTCGGTCGCGGGCACACTCCCATCGGATGTGCCGATGATCCGCGAACGGCCTTTCCGTGCACCCCATCACACGATCAGTCATGCCGGGCTTGTCGGCGGCGGCAAGAATCCGCGCCCCGGCGAGATTTCATTGGCGCATCACGGCGTGTTATTTCTGGACGAATTGCCCGAATTCGATGAGCGTTCCCTCGAATCGATGCGCCAACCGCTCGAAGACCACCTCGTCACAATCAGCCGCGCGAGTGGGACATTGACTTTCCCCGCCAATTTCCAGTTGATTGCGGCTATGAACCCCTGTCCCTGTGGCTACTTCGGCGATCCAACGCATCGCTGCTCGTGCAGTCCAGCGCTGGTCACGCGCTATCAGAAGCGTATCAGCGGCCCGCTGCTCGATCGCTTCGACATTCACATCGATGTGCCGCGGGTCGAATACGAGAAGCTCGCCAGCGATCGCGTGGGCGAAGCCAGCCCGACGATCCGCCAGCGCATCATCGCGGCGCGGGCGCGCCAGCAGGCGCGTTTCAATGGATCAGGCTTGAGTTGCAACGCCGACATGACGCCGGCCCACATCCGCGAATTCTGCGAACTCGACGACGCCGGCAAATCGCTGATGCGCAGCGCGATGGCGCAGCTGGGCATGAGCGCCCGCGCCTTCCATCGCGTGTTGAAGCTGGCGAGAACGATCGGGGATCTGGCCGGGGCCGATCGGATTCAAGCCGCGCATCTGGCTGAAGCGATTCAGTATCGGCCGAGACGGCAAAGTTAGAGCACGGCTGTGCAGCAAAGAGCGCCGATAGAAGTCACTCGAAGGCACATGCTCATTTTGTGTTGGCGCAAGGTCGTCTATTTGAGCACGGTCTTGAGTGCCGCCTTCGCCGCGAAGTAACCGCACATGCCATGCACGCCACCGCCCGGCGGCGTTGAAGACGAACAGAGGTAAATACCTTTGGTTGGGGTCGCGTAGGGGTTGCGGCTTGCCACGGGCCGCGTGAACAACTGCCGCCAATCTTGCACGCCGCCGTTGATGTCGCCGCCGATGTAGTTGGGATTGTAGTGTTCCATCTCCAGCGAAGTACGCGTCGAACGTGCCAGAATCCGATCGCGAAAGCCCGGCGCAAAACGTTCGATCTGCGCGATGATGCGCTCGCTCATGTCGCAGGTCGAACCGTTGGGCACGTGGCAATATGCCCAGACCGTGTGCTTCCCTTCCGGTGCGCGCGTCGAATCGAACAGGCTTTGCTGCGCCAACAACACAAACGGTTTATCAGGATGTTCACCGCGCCATACGGCACGCTCAGCCGCAGCGATTTCCTCCAACGTCCCTCCGATGTGAACCGTCGCCGCCTGCGCGCACTCTTGCGCGGCCCACGGAATTGGCCCATCCAGCGCGAAGTCCATCTTGAACACACCCGGCCCATATCGATAACCTTGCAACTTGCGGCGATAACCCGCTGGCAGATAATCGCCCGCGATCCGATCGAGTTGGCGCGGCGTCACGTCGAAGAGCACGGCGCGATGCGGCGCATGCTGCGGCGCATGCTGCGGCGGCAGTTGATCGAGACGCTCGATTTCACAGTTCGTGACAATCTCGCCGCCGAGCGATTTGAGATATGCCCCCAGTGCATCGGCGATCGATTGCGCTCCGCCTTTTGGGATCGGCCAGCCGACTGCGTGCGCAGTAGTGCCCAGCACCAAACCAAACGCCGCAGTTGTGATGTGTTCCAGCGGCATGATCGAGTGACAGGCCATGCCCGCAAATACAGCGCGGGCGCGTTCACCACGAAACGTCAATCGTGCTAACGTAGCGGCTGGCAATAGCGCGCGCGGGCCGAAACGCAGCAGCGTGATTGGATGATGTGGAAAACGCAGCGGACCCAGAAACTCGTAAGCGAGGTGATCCCAATCGGCAGCAAGCGGTTTCATCAAGCGGCGATAAGCGGCCGCATCCGCGCCGAGCGTTTCGCTCGTGGCCTCGATCGAGCGTTGGACGATCACGGCGGTACCATCAGCCAACGGGTGAGCGAGCGAAGCGGGCGGATAGATCCATTCCAAACCGAATTGCTTCAGCGGCAGTGAGCGCAGAAACGGCGAACCGACGGCCAGCGGATGAACCGCCGAGCATACATCATGCACGAAGCCCGGCAGGGTCAGCTCAGCCGATCGGGTGCCGCCGCCGATCGTGTCTTTCGCTTCGAACACGATCACGGAGCGTCCGGCGCGCGCTAACGTGATCGCCGCCGCCAATCCATTCGGGCCGGACCCGACGACCACGGCATCGTATCGATCGCGCATCACGCCGCTCGCTTGAACTTCCGACCCAGCCAGCGGAAGGGCGTGGTCAGTAGATACAGCCCGGTGCGAATGCCGGCGTTCTGCCAGATGTTCTTCGCTTCGGACCACTGCACCCTGGGATCGATGAGGGTGACCTTTTGATCGATGGGCGACTGCACACCCCAATGCGCCGCCAGGCTGGTCAGTGTGCTGCGCCAGAAGGCATCTTCTTGCTTGCTAAGCACACGCAACCGAAAGCCCAACTCATACAACGGATCGTAAGGGCGCACGAGCAATTGAACTTGCACGACAGTGGCGCCATCCTCATCAGCCGCGCTGAACGTGATCATGCCGTTGAAGGGATGACCGGCCTGGGTCATGTACGCGAAGGATTCATCATCGGCGTAAATGACGCGCACGCCGGTGGCCATCACCATGATATTGCCGGGCAAGGTGGTGTTGATGACGGCGGTTTCGCCGGGCACGATGCCGGCGGGCGGCACATAGAGCGTGTTACCTTTGGGCCAGTAACTGGAGAAGTTCTGCTTCCAATCGGCGATGACAGCCTGTGGCGTGATCGATTGGCCTGTCAGGCGCACGCGATAAGTCTTTTGCCACATTTGACCGAAGCCTCGAATCGGGCCGGTCAGTGGCTTGCCATCGACGTTGATGTTCAGCGCACCGACGGGAATATCGGAAGTCTGGAGTTTATCGAGAGGCTTGGCCCAGTTGCCCGCATCACGGGCCTGGGATGGATCGATTGGTGTGGACATGAATTCTCCCTGTTAGACAGCAGCCAACGCCGCGGCTTCGTCGGCATAGATGCCGATGGCTTCATTTAAGCGTGTCAATTCAAAAATCTGCCGATAGTGTTCGCTCAAGCCATAGGCCAGCAGTTTTTGCTTTTGGCGATTCACGCGAATCAACAACGTGACCAGCAGGCCGATGCCGGAACTGTTCATATATTCCAACCCGCTGAAGTTCAGGATGATGGCTTTGGCCTGATCCTGGCAGGCCTGACTGTAGGCGTCCATCAATGCGCCCTCCGCAAACGCGTTGACTTCGCCTTGAATATCGATGATCCCGGTGTGCGGGTCTGGCTTTCGGACGTGGACGGTGATACTCGCTTTGTTCATGGTGTTCCCCCTTGAGTGACGAGTGATGTCGTTACCTTTACGCTGTTGTGTTGCCGAGTGCACTGGCTTCGTCGGGATACAGGCTCATGAAATCCGCCAGCCGCGTGATCTGAAAAATCTCCGTGTAGTGCGCGCTCAACCCAAAGGTCGAGAGAGGCCGTTTAGCCTTGCGCGCCTGCGCCAGCACGCCGACGATCAAGGCGATGCCGGTGCTGTTAATGTATTCGACGCCGCTGAAGTTCAGCAGCACGGCGGCGGGATTGGTCGCCGTTGCTGCGGCGTAAGCTGCATTCAGGGCCTGCTCCGCCCCGCCGTCGATGAGGCCGCGTAGATCGATAATGACGACGTTGGCGGTCGGGCGGACCGCTGCTTCAAACGTGCTCATGTTCGCCTCCTGTTAAGTGCATGACCAATTCCAGGGTGTGATGGTGCGCATCGCCGGACACGTGCATTTCGTCCACCATCTTCTCGATGAGAAACAGTCCCCAGCCGCGCGGCGATTGTTGACCGGCCAGCTTCGCTTCGAGGTCGGGCGCGATCGGCTCCGGCACTGGCACGCTGCCCCGATCGGTGATCTGCACGATCAAGTCTGAGTCGTTGGTCAGCACTTGAATATCCACCGTCAAATCAGGCTGATTGTGATTGCCATGTTCGATAGCGTTCATCGTCGCTTCGGCGACAGCGGTCTTCAAGCGGTTCAGACGCGCGTCTGGCAGATTCAACGGCTGCACGACGTCGACCACGCGCTGCATGGCGGCGCGTTCGTTGCCGGGTTCGCTGGGGATGGAGAATTGATCGAGCACCCGCCACGCCTCCCCCCCTCTCCCGACGAGTAATTCAACGTCGGGAGAGGGGGCAGGGGGTGAGGCACGCTGCAACACCACCAGCGTCGCATCGTCTTCCTGTTCCCAGTCCGGGCCGGTGAAGGCCGCGAGTTGATCGAGCAGGTAGTTGATCGTCGCGAGGCCGCCGGGATGATCTTCCAGCAGCGTCTTCAGATGTGGAAAGCCAAACATCTCGCGCTGTGGATTATGCGCTTCGACCAGGCCATCGGTGTAGAACAACACCGTGTCATCGGGCTTCAGCATAATTTCGCGTTCGTCGTAGTGCATGCCCGGCATCAAACCCAGCGGCATGCCGGTCGCGCGCAGCTCTTCGACGCCGGCGGCTGATTTCCGATAGGGCAGATCATGGCCGGCGTTGGCAAACTGCAACCGGCCCGTGTTCGGATCGAGTACGGCATACAGACAGGTGACAAACATGTTGGGCGGAATATCCGGGCACAGCAGGTCGTTGGCATATTCCAAAATCGCGCCGGGCGACGTGAAGCGCTGCGCGCCGGCGCGCAAGATGGCGCGCGTGCTCGCCATCACCAACGCGGCCGGCACGCCCTTATCGGTCACATCGCCGATGACCAGCGCCAGACGGCCATCGGGCAAATCGACGAAGTCGTAGAAGTCGCCGCCGACGGCGCGCGCCGGTTGATAATACGTTGCCACTTGCCAGCCCTTCAGCGTCGGCAATTCTTTGGGCAGCAGGGTCTGCTGGATCAGGCGCGCGACGCGCAGTTCCTGCTCCAATCGCTCGCGCTGCTGCGCTTCCAGTTGTTGTTCACGCACCAGCTGCGCCACGCGCACGGCGGGCGAAGCCTGCGTGGCGAGGTTATTGAGCAGGACCCGATCATCGGAGGTGTAGTCCTGTTCGCTCAAACGCGGGCCGAGATTCAACAGGCCAATCAATTCGCCCTGCGCGACCAGCGGCACGACCAACCGGGCGCCCGATTCGCGCAGCCTGTTCAAGGCGGGCGAATCGAGTCGGAGCTTGTCGATCTCCACGACGCCCGGTGAACTGCGGAAGTAGGCCACCAGTGGATCGCTGGGTGCGATGTCCAACGATCGGACCGTGGTGGTGCCGCGTGCCCGATCGGTTACGGCTGCGACCGTGACCTGCGGCTCGCCATGATCCGATCGGGCTTTGCGCCAGCCCAGTTTGAAGTTGCGAAGTAAGGTCGTCATTTGAACTCCAGTCTACACATGCAGCGTCTTGAGATCGTTACGAGAACCGTTACGACAAATAGATATTGGAAGTTGGGAGTTAGATGTTGGAAGTTGGTCACGGCTATGGTTTTCTCAGCCACAAACTGACACTCGTGGGTTGCATCGTCTCACTCACTACGTTGAGCAACTCCGCTGTCAGCTTATCCAGCTCAACTTCATCGCGGGCAGTCACACCAAACGCGGCGAGGGTCCTGGCGGCATCATACTTGCGCCGGAAGAAGCGCCGATCGATCGCGGCTTGTACACGTCGCCGCAGCGGGAAGAACAACGCCGCGATGACCAGCGTCGAGACGGCGATGGCTAGATCGGATGAGGCGGTAATCGATCGGGTGAGTTGCTGCACCAGCACCACGCCGCCGAAATAGATCAGCGCCAGCAGCCCGGTCAGCACCGAATAGACCAGCGTCTTGCGGATGATGACATCGATGTCGAATAGACGATAGCGCGTGATGGCAATGGCGAGGCCGCCGTATAGTGGAATCCAGAGTGTAACATCAGTGAAATCATTCAGGAAGCCGCGTTGACCGGCAACGTCGGTGAATATCGAAACCGGGATAAGGGCGACGATCAGTCCAAAGCCGAAGAGAAACCACTTGGTCTGTTGGCGTTCAGCGCGGGTCGAGACGCGGCGGTAACGATGTACCTGGCAGGCCAAAATGACCACGAAGTTCAGCAGCACGGGCCAGATGTAGTCGCTTTGACCCCAGTTGGGCAGGTTAAGACGTATCGCCAGATCAGGTAAAACATAGGCGATCACGGTGCCGGTTTGCACCAGGCAGTGATAGCCCACCAATGTACCCACCAACCAGGCGGCGCGCCGGGGCACAGCCCGACCATTGGGGAACAGGAAAAAATAAGGCAATACTAGAAACCAGAAAAAAGCGTTGGCGCCGAATACCTCGACCGAAACATATTGGCTCACGAGCATCTGCTCAGACAGAGCGGACTCTCCCAAAAAGACAATGATAAAAGCTGTGAACCAGGCAAACCATTGCCCACGCGCCCGCCAGATAATCAAGGCGGCCACGCCGATCGGGATCAGGGCCGCCAGTGCATTAACGATATTGCGATACGCCGCGTACTGAGTTAGCGACATCCCCCGCTCGAAAGCCAGCTGCGCCGTCAACTCATTGCTCAGTTGCACCTGCCCGTAGTAGATCACCGGCTCAATCGTCTGCGTGATGACGCGTTGATAGTACATCGGCATGCTGGCAAATCCAACCAATCCATAGAGCACCTGCATGCCCAAAAGAGCGGCAAATACGATTGTCAGTAAACGATTCAAGCGTGAAACATGGTTGTTCATGGCTGCTTGCCCTGCGCCTCCAACGTGCCCCGGCTGGATGGCTTCAGCCACAGCGAAATGCTTTCCGGCTGCATGGTCTCATTCACTACGCTGAGCAGCTCGCTCGTCAATCTATCCAACTCGACCTCATCGCGCACGGTCACGCCAAACGCCGCGAGCGTTTTGGCTGCGTCATATTTGCGCCGAAAAAACCGGCGATCGATCGCGCTTTGCACGCGCCGCCGTAGCGGGAAGAACAGTGCGGCGATGATCAGCGTCGAAACGGCGATCGCCAGATCGGATGAGGCGGTGATCGATCGGGTAAGCTGCTGCATCAGCACCACGCCGCCGAAATAGATCAGCGCCAGCAGCGCCGTCAGTACCGAGTAGACCAGCGTCTTGCGGACGATCACGTCGATGTCGAACAGGCGATAGCGCGTTATGGCAATGGCCAGACAGATCGGAAATAGGAACCAGCCCGTCACCGACAACAGATACAGCAACTCGGAAGTCACGCCGAGATAGCCCAACAGCCAGCCGCCGATGCCCGGCACGATGAAACTGGACAGCCCCAGCGCCACCCACTTCAACTGCGCGCGGGCTGCGGGTCCGCGCAGCGTCAACGCGGAATGGATGAGACTGCCGAAAGTAATGACAAAAACGCACAGGATTTGCGTGACGTAAATGAGCGTTGCCGCATTCCAATAACCGGTCGGATTATCGAGATTAAGCAGGTAAGCCGCGTTAAGTGCAAGAGGTGCAGCCAGATACAACCCTGCTGCCGTGAGACGTGGGAAGCGTCGGATCGGCCATTTGGGCGCGGGAAACGCCAGCGCCAGATACATGATGCTTGGATTGATCGCAAACGTCCAGCCATCGATTGGAATTGACGGCGGTGGAAAGGGGTAAAAGAACATCGATATCCAACTGAATGTTGGAACGATCTGAAAAAGAAATGCCATACCCAGAATCAACAGGGCGTGGGCGGCGCGATTGCGCGGGCGAAGCAGAAACACGGCCAGCCCAACGCAAAAGAAGAAGAGCGAGGACAGGAGTTGAACGAGCGTCGGTCCCGGCAAGACGCGCAAGGTAGCCACAAGCAGCTGCCCGGGTGATAACAGATGTTGCGGCACGTCGAGCGCCAGCTCTTGTCCGTCACGCCGCACCCTGTAGTGCAGGACAGTTCCCTCAGTCCAATCGGGCGCGTGCATCTCGAAGAAATTGAACTGCCGCGCCAGGATTTCTTTCAAGGACAGACCCTCCACCGACAGCAGCTCATCACCCTGCTGTAGAGGTGTAGGCCCGTCGTTATAACTCAAGAAGAATGTGGCCCGCGGCGGATCCGCGCGCAGTTCACCATTCAACTCCCAGCCATCGCCCGGCACCTGCCAGGTGGAAACGGCCTGGAGAACGGTATAGGCGAGTAGCAATAGCGCGAACGCCAGCGCAATCCAACTGCCGCGATCGAAGCGGCGTTCATCGCCCGGCTGACGAGCCGTACCATTCGATTGGGTATTCGACATGTAATCTCCCTGGCTAGAGGCCGCGGCGGGACCGCGTCCTTACGTCCAGTGTCGCACGGTCATGCTGATCGTGCAAGACTAATATGACTCCTCTGAAAAAAGGTCGGTTCGCCGAGCTACTTTTCGAGCCGCACGGGGTTATAGTC
>JACRBO010000017.1 GCA_016219235.1 Chloroflexota bacterium | reverse complement strand
CGAGGGCATCCCCGGCTGGCAGCGGCGTGGTCGTATCAGAGCCAACCGGCTTGAAATCCAACGGCACGCTCGGCCCGGCCGCAGCCTCGGCTTCCCAGTTCATCACGAAGTTGGTCAGATCGGTGATCTGATCGTCGCGCAACGGCCCGCCTACCTGCTGACTCCACGTGGGCATGCGCTGGGCGTAGCCGCCCTGCGCCGCAGCCCATTCCGATTGAATGGGGCGGCCCGCGATGAGCGTCATTTTTACATAGTCACGCAGCGTGCCGCCATAGCCGCTGGCCTTCACTTCCAGAAAGTGCTGTGTGAACAGGCCGGGATTCAGCACCGGGCCTCTACCGGCGATGCCCTCGCCGTTGGGGCCGTGACAGGTGGAACAGTTATTGAAGTACAACAACGCCCCGGCCTCGATGGAGCGGCCCAGCTGGGCGCGCGCCTCGACTTGCATGCGGCCCGTGCCGTTGAGTTCCTGATCGGGCAGGACGCCCTCGTTGATCAGCACCAGGCCCGCTGCCGCAAACACGATCATGAACACCAGTATGCCGATGAAGATTTTACTCGTCATAGTTGTTCATCCCTGACTATTCGGCGTGGGCCGAGTAATTAGAGTCCCGATGGACAAACGTATCGACAAAGAACCCCGGTTCCTGCCGCACGATGTCTGTCGGCTCTTCGTCCCATCGCACCACCAGCACCACCTGCTTGACGGTCGGTTCGTCCTCAGTGCCTTGCGCCACTGAAATGCGCAGCTCGGCCCGGAGGTTGGTGTAGCGCACCTCTTTGCCCTCCACGACCTCCACCGGCGGCACGGCGGCCACTTCGTGTTCCAACTCTTTCATGACTCGTTGTAGTTCAGGCGCATTGTCGGGCACTAACTCCACACTCTGCGTGCTCCACGTACCTGGCAGCAGCTCATCAAACGGGATGGAGCGCACCGGCCCAGCTTGCTCACCCGGCAGGAAGTGGTGGCCGATTTCGATCTGCGGCGCGGTCGTGACCAGGAAGCCGGGCGTGCCCATGTAAGACGACACCAGCAGCAACCCGATGACGACGAACATCGCGGCAATCGCGATTCGACGGTCGCCATAGCGACGGCTGGGGTTGTAATCCAGGTACGGCCACAACATCAAGATGACAACCAGGATCGTCGGCAGAATCACCCCGAAGAAAGACTTGTCGCCTAACTTCAACCAGCCTTGAGCAAACAGGAAGTACCACGGCGCCACCGTATGCAGCGGTGTGCTCTGCGAGTTGGCCGCGTGTTCCAACGGCGCGTGATAGAGGTTGAGGGCGACCGGGACGACGAGAGCCGCCACGATTAAACCGAACCACAGAATTTCGTTGGTGAAAATATCGGGCAGGAAGGGCACGCGTTTATCCTGCGGCACTTTGCGCGCCGTGTCCTCCCCGATCGTCTCTAACTCCGGCGGCAGTGAGTGACCGTGGCGCACCACCTTGTAGTAGTGAACGAAGATTAACAGGATCGCGATCAACGGCAGTGCAAACACGTGCAGCAGATAAAACCTCAGCAAGCCGCTGGCCCCCAGATCGGGCGCACCTCGCAACAACAGACCGACGGCTTGACCCACTTCCGGCGGCGGTGCGGCATCGGCCATGGACGCGCCGATGGTGACCGCCCAGTACGCCAGTTGGTCCCACGGGAGCAGATAACCAGTGTACGACAAGGCGATCGTAACGATCAGCAAGATCACGCCGGTGGCCCAGGTAAATTGACGCGGCTTCTTGTACGAACCGGTCAAGTACGTGCGGCCCATGTGCAGCCAGACCGCCACGACCATGCCTTCCGCCGCAAGCCGGTGCACATCGCGCATCAACTGACCCATCGGCACATTGCTCAAAATGCGGAGCATGTTCTCGTAAGCGGTGCCAGGCGCAGGCGTGTACCAGATCATGAGGAACAGGCCCGTGATGATCTCGATCAGAAACAGCGCGGTCGAGATGAGGCCCAATCGGAACGTGGGATACAACCGGGTGACGGCCTCGTGATAGAACGACGGCCAGATATGGAAAATCGCGCCTTCGGTGTGCGGTTTGACGCGCGGATTGGGCTTGCCGGCCGGATCGCCGCGCAGGATGCCGCGCACATCGTTGATGCTGAGGCCGGCCGTCAGACGCGTAAACGTCTCATCGACCTTGAGCAGCACCGTCTTGCGCAAGCCGTGTTCCTTGCGCAGCTCATTCAAAGAGGCAAACGGTTCCAATCTCATGCCGCGCCTCCCCTGTAAAAGTACTTCTTGCCCAGATCGATCTTTTCGCCCGTCTCGACGACGATCGTCAGGTTATCAGCATCGGCGGGCAACGCCACTGGCGCGCCATAGGTTGGGCTGTTCTTATCCGTGTCGGTCTGCGCGACCACATTGCCCTGTGCATCGAGCAGTTTCACCACAAAGCGATCGAGGTCGCGCGGGGCCGGGCCTTCGATGTACGTGCCGTCGAGTTCGTACTTGGAGCCATGGCACGGGCATTCAAAGCGGCTGGTCGAATCGACCCAGGCATACAGACAGCCCAGGTGCACGCACACGCGATACAGCGCCACCAACCCCTGCTGTCCGCCGCCGATGTCGGCATTATTCGGGCCGATATTCGCCAGCCAGACCTTCACTTCGGGAAACGCCACAGGCGGGCTGTCGGGCAGCGGCAGTTTTTCGGCTACCGGGCCAATTGTCGTGCGCCCGCCGAACTCGCCTTCACGGAAACGCGGAAACGCAAACAAGAAGATCGCGCCGCCAAACTGCGCCATAAACAGCGCCATCGATGCACCCCAGACGTAGTTCAAGAACTCGCGTCGGGTGATGCCACGCGCTTGCGGTGCTGCAGGCTCAGCCATAAACACTCCTCCTGAGATTAACCTTGCAATGGGCTTAAGTGAGGTACAACGACAAACAACGAATCGGGCGGCTAACCCGATCTCTTCCCCTGACGGTTACATATATCACAAACACACACCGCTGTCAACACAAAAAATGGTGGTCAGGCTGCTCGATGCCTTGACTTTAACATCGCACCCGCGCATAATACGCCCATTGTCCAGGCCATTGACCCTATGAGCGATCAAGCCGACTTCGACGAAGCCCTCACCGCCGTGCGCGCCGCGCTCGATCGGGGCGCGGTCCGTGAGGCAATCGATGTGCTGGAGCGATTGCGTCCGCCCGATCAGGCCGAGGTCTTTGAAGAGCTCAATTCGTCCGATCAATCCGCGCTGCTGCCCGGCCTGGCTCCGGCCGAAGCCGCGAACCTGATCGAAGAGCTGGAGGATGAGGAAGCCGCCGATGTAGCGGAACGGCTCGACGCCACCACGCTGGCGCACATCGTCGACGAGATGGAGCCGGACGAAGCCGCCGACCTGCTGGGCGATCTGACGCCCGATCTGGCGCGGCAGACGCTGGCCCGGATGGAAGAGGCCGCTGACGTCCGGCCGCTGTTGATGCACGCGGACGATTCTGCCGGCGGCCTGATGACGTCGGAGTTCCTGCTGCTGCGCGAGCGCATGACGGCGCAGGAATCGATCGAAGCGTTGCGCGCGTGGCAGCCCGGCGAAGACAGCACGTACTATTTGTTCGTGGTCAATCAGGCGCAACAGTTGCGCGGCGTCTTGTCGCTGCGCCGTCTGATCATCGCCGATCCGCAGACGCTCATTGGCGACATCATGAATCCCGATCCGATCACGGTGCGCGCCGGGACGGATCAAGAAGAAGTCGCGCACGTCATGTCAAAGTACGACCTGCTGGCCCTGCCCGTCGTCGACGAGGGCGGCCACATGCTGGGCGTGATTACCTATGACGATGTCGTCGACGTCATCGAAGAAGAAGCCAGCGAAGACATTCTGCACCTGGGCGGCGTGCTCGACGAAGAGCGCGTGACCGGCCCGGTGCGCGTCTCGGTGCGGCAGCGTCTGCCGTGGCTGTACGTTAATTTGCTCACGGCGTTTTTGGCCGCCGGCGTCATCGGCCTGTTTCAGCGCACCATCGAACAACTGGCGGTGCTGGCCGCTTTTCAATCGATCGTCGCCGGGCAAGGCGGCAACGCGGGCACGCAGGCCCTGACCGTGGTCGTGCGCAGCCTCGCACTGGGCGAAATCGAACTGCGCGATGTCTGGCGCATCTTGTTGAAAGAGATCGGCGTAGGCGCGCTTAACGGTTTGGCGGTCGGCGCGGCCGTGGGCACCTTCGCGTTCATCACTCAGGGCAGCCCGTTGCTCGGCCTGATCATCGGGGTCGCCATGATCGGCAATATGCTGGCCGCCGGCATCGCGGGCGCGCTGGTGCCGCTCTCACTGAAGAAACTGAAACTCGACCCCGCGCTGGGTTCAGGCGTTATCGTCACAACCGTCACCGATGTCGTCGGTTTCGGACTCTTTCTAGGACTGGCAACCGTATTCATTCAATGGCTCACCTAAACCCGCCTCACCTCATTACGCAAACGCCCCAGTTAGCCGCGCTAATCGATCGGTTGCACACTCAACCGGCGATTGCCGTCGATACCGAATCCGATAGTCTATTCGTCTATCGCGAGAAAGTATGTTTGATCCAGATTTCGATTCCCGGCGACGACTACCTGATCGATCCGCTGGCGAAGCTGGACGTCGACCTGCTCCGATCGATCTTCGCGGCCCCGCAGATCAAGAAGGTCTTTCACGCCTCGGAATACGACGTGATGTGTTTGCGCCGCGACTACGGCTTTGATTTCGCCAATCTGTATGACACCATGTGGGCCGCCCGCATCCTGGGCTGGTCGCGCGTGGGCCTGGGCGACATCCTCAACGAAAAATTCGGCGTGACGCTGGACAAGAAATGGCAGCGCCACAACTGGGGCAAACGCCCCATCGAGCCGGGCGCCTTAACGTATGCGCGCTTCGATACGCACTACCTGCTGCAACTCTACGAGGTGCAAGCCGCGGAACTGCGCCAGCGCGATCGGCTGGTGGAGGCCGAAGAAGTCTTCGGCGATCTGGCGCAGGTCGTCTATCGCGGCCACGAATTCACGCCCGATGATGTGTGGCACGTCAAAGGCGTGTACGATCTGAGCGCGCGCGCGCAGGCCATCTTGAAGCAATTGCTCATTCTGCGTGACCGCGAAGCGCGCCGCCAGGATCGCCCGGCTTTCAAGGTGTTTGGCGACAAAACGCTGGTGGCCCTGGCCGAACTGGCCCCGCGCCGCGTGGAGCAGATGCAGCACATCGAAGGCATGTCGGCGGGACAACTGCAGCGCTACGGCGCCGCCCTGCTCGCCGCCATCACCCACGGCCAGCACGAAGCCGCGCCTACGCCGCCGCGCCGCACGTCGCTCGATCCCGACGTGATCGAGCGCTATGAGCGGCGGCGCGCCTGGCGCACGCAGGTGGCCGCGCAGCGCGGCGTGGAACCCGATGTGATTGTGAGCA
Organism: Chloroflexota bacterium; assembly: GCA_016219235.1. Next base: position 290 of record JACRBO010000017.1, on the reverse strand, counting down.
ACGCCATCTTGATGGATCTGGCGCACCGCCATCCGCACACGGTGGACGAACTGCCCACGCAGGAGTGGTTTGGCCCGTGGCGCAGACAGACGTATGGGATGGCGATTGTGGACGTGTTGAAGAAGGCGTAAATTGCAATGCATAGTTCATATTGAAGTTTAGACTAAAGGGCAACCTAGCCTTGCGGTAAGTTGCCCCGTAGGGTAAGGTTCGTGGTATCCCGACCAACGAGCCTGCCCCACATGAACCTTAACACACTATCCAAATTTCGGCACGGCATCTACGCCTGT
>JACRBO010000299.1 GCA_016219235.1 Chloroflexota bacterium | reverse complement strand
GGCGTGGCGCAGTTGGCCGCGTATCAGGATAAGCTGTACGCGCAGAGCACACACGCGCTGCTGCTGATCTTTCAGGCGATGGATGCGGCGGGCAAAGACAGCGTGATCAAGCACGTCATGTCCGGGCTGAATCCGCAGGGCACGCAGGTGTACAGCTTCAAAGCGCCCTCGACGGAAGAACTCGATCACGATTATCTGTGGCGCAACTTCAAGGCGCTGCCTGAGCGCGGCCGCATCGGCATCTTCAACCGCTCGTACTACGAGGAGGTGCTCGTCGTGCGCGTGCATCCGCAGATTCTGGCGGGTCAATCGCTGCCGCCGGAATTGAAAGACGACGGCATCTGGGCGCGGCGTTACGACGAGATCAATCACTTCGAAGAATATCTGACGAACAACGGCATCACGATATTGAAGTTCTTCCTCAACGTGTCCCGACAGGAGCAGAAGGCGCGCTTCCTGGAGCGCATCGATCAGCCCGAAAAGAACTGGAAATTTTCGGTGCAAGACGTGAAGGAGCGCGCATTCTGGGCGGATTATCAGGCCGCTTATGAAGACATGCTCAACCACACCAGCACCAAACATGCGCCGTGGCACGTCATCCCGGCCGATCGCAAGTGGTTCACGCGCCTGGCCGTGGCGGCGACGATCATCGCCAAGTTTGAAGAGATCGATCCGCGGTATCCTGAAGTGACCGAAGCCCATCGACAGGAATTGCTGCAAGCCCGATCGATGCTGGAAGCAGAAGATGCATAGATAAGGCTCATCTGTCGTGGCCGCCGCCCGATCGAGCCACGTGCCGATCGAGTGGCGGCACGTCTGATTGACGCTTTCGACGCCGTCGAAACCGGATTAGCCATCGCCCCGATTGGTCAACAACCGCCAGCCGCGCCGGAAATCGTCGAGGAAGGACGCCAGGTTGTATACGGCAACCAGCCCCAAAATGACGATGACGGCGATGACGAGTAGTCCGCTCCAGCGTTCGATCACGGCGCGCAGTTGTTGGACGGCCAACTCACCCTGATCGACCACCTGCTTTAGCTGGTCGGGAATGATCCGCATACTCTGGCCCAGGTCGCCGAGGCTGGACAGGGCATCGCCCAGCGGATGAAAGACTTGTTCGATGCTTTGCAGCAAGCCATTCAGCGGAGCGGCCACACCGCCGAGAAATACCCCTAATTGACCAGCCTGTATCGTCGGCAAGTTGAAACTTCCCAGCCGCGAGGCCAGGCCAGCCAGGCCGCCCAGCGCCGTACTGGCGGCGGATTCAAAATTCTGCCATGCGGTGTTCAGCGTCGGCCCCAGCGCATCAATCTCCGTTTTTAGCCCGGTCAACGGCGGCTCAACCGCCTGACGCAGGCTGCCCGCAATCTGGCTGACGCCCCACAGGATGGTCAACGCAATCAAGATCGGCGTCAACGCCCGAACCACCAATAGGAAACCCAATACTCGTTGCATGATTGATCCTTTCCGGCGCTAAGCCGGCAGACCACGCAACAGTCGCCAACCGCGCGTGACATTATCGACCAGCGGCGTGGCGAAATAGTTGAGCGTCAGCACGAGCAGGATGACGACGACGATGGTCAGGATGGTGCCCCAATTTGCGACGGCGCTTTCGACGCCGTTGACGAGTTGTTGACCGTATATGCCTATGCGGTTGAACGTGTCGGGCACGCCTTGCAAAGCCACGCTCAACTGCCGGATGCTGTCCACTGCGGGTTGAAAATCGGCGAAGATCTGCTGAAGCGGCGCAAAAGCCGATCGGACGGCGGCGGCCAGCGGTTCGATGTCGGGCAGCAGGTTGGGCAGTTGCAGCGTCGGGATGGTGGGCAGCTGAATGCACGGTCGAAGCGTGGGGCAGCCGACGTTGAGCACCTGCAAGACTGAGTTAGCCGCGCTGATAAAGCCGTCGAGACCGGACTTAACGACATTCAGCGCCGATCGGACGCCCGCGATGGCGTCATTGATGGGCGTCAGCAAATTGCGAAACTGCGTGACGATGGAGTTGATATTGTTGCCGACAGAGCCAACGAACGTGGTCACTTGATTGGTGACCGCGGTGATGCGCTGGCTGGCGATATCGACCTGGCCGCGGATGGTCTCGACGGTGGCCGTGACCTGATCGAGTTCGGTGCGAATGGCGGCCACCGGTTCTTGCAGCGCCGCCTGCACATCGTTGACCAGCAGCGCGCCCGTGAGGGCAATCACGCCCACCACGAGCAACGGCGACAAACCTCGAATGATCAACATGAGGCCGAACAAACGATTGAGCATAGTCACCTCCCCGGTCATTTAAGCAGACTACCGGGGCAGAGTCAACATTGCGCCGGTTCGCACGAGTGATCGATCGGATGGGCGGCCAAACCCCTGTTTGACGATTTTGCTGATCGGTGTTATAGTTACCCGCGTTAGTGAGCAAGTAAATCCGGTATGTCCCCGCTGTCCGGTCCTTGTGACTCGACAGCGTTTTATTTATCTCCTGACCCGACGTGTCCCCGCGGCTGTTCACCTCGGCAAAAATATTTGCCGCTCCACAGGAGTTTCATGAGTTTTACCAATTTCAATCTCGATCCGCGCCTGCTCAAAAACGTGCAGGCGATGGAGTTCGAGACGCCGACGCCTATCCAGCACGCGACCATTCCGGCTGCGCTGACCGGGCAAGACATCCTCGGCAGCGCCGAGACCGGAACCGGCAAGACCGCCGCCTATCTGCTGCCGATTCTGCACCGACTGATCAACTCGCCCCGACCGCGCCGCCCGCGCGTCCTGGTACTGGTTCCCACCCGTGAACTGGCCTTGCAAGTGGCCGAACAGGCCAAACAACTGAGCACGGGCACGGGCCTGCGCAGCGTCGCCGTGTACGGCGGCGTGTCACTGGGCAATCAAGAAGAAGCCCTGCGTCGCGGGGTGGACATCGTCATCGCCACGCCCGGCCGCCTGCTCGATCATGTCGAGCGCCGCAACCTGGGTTTTGACGACCTGCAAGTGCTGGTGCTGGACGAGGCTGATCGGATGCTGGACATCGGCTTCCTGCCCGATATTCGCCGCGTGGTGAAGATGCTGCCGAAAGAGCGCCAGACGCTGCTGTTTTCGGCCACCCTGCAGCCGATTATCAATCTCGCCTACGAAGTCACCCGCAAGGCCGTCCGGGTCGAAGTCGAGAAGAAGGTCACGCCCGACGCGATCGAGCAGGCATTCTTCCCGGTCCCCGAACACCTGAAGATGCAACTGCTGAAGCAATTGCTGGAAGACAACAGCATGGACAGTGTGTTGATCTTCTCGCGCACCAAGCATCGCGCCGACAAGATCGTGCGCGACCTGCAGCGCGCCAGGATTGACGCGGCCGTTATCCACGGCAACCG
>JACRBO010000298.1 GCA_016219235.1 Chloroflexota bacterium | reverse complement strand
GGCTCCGCGTTTTTTGTTGTGTGATCAATGCTCACGCCGGAGCCGACGCTCCGGCAGTTCAACGCGGAGCTGGCGCTCCGCTGCGAGCATTCAAGCCAGGCTCACGCCGAGGCTGACGCTTCGCTTCGAGCAAGAACACGGAGGAGAACATGAAAACACTCGTGATGAAATTTGGCGGCACGTCTGTTGGCAAGGCCGACGCCATCCGCCAGTCGGCGGACATCGTGCTGGCCGCGAAAAAGGATTGGCCGCGCGTGGTCGTCGTCGTCTCGGCGATGAGCGGCGTCACCGATGCGCTGCTCAAGGGTGCACACACGGCCGCCGATGGCGATGCGAGCACCTTCCGCACCATCGCCGCCGACCTGCGTACAAAGCATTTTGTGGCACTCGAAGCGCTGATGCCGCCCGGCGCGCAAGGCCAGGCTCGCGCCGAAGTGCTGACCTATCTGTCGGAATTCGAGGCGCTGTGCCACGCTGTCAACGTGCTCGGCGAAGCCTCGGCCCGCGCCCTCGACACGATCAGTTCGCTGGGTGAGCGCATGAGCATCCAGCTGATGACGGCCTATTTGCAATCGGTGGGCGCGCAGGCCGAAGCGGTTGAGGCCAACGACTTGATCATCACCGATGCGCATTATCAAGCCGCCAACCCGATCGGCGATCTCACCCGATCGCACACGCAGGCCCGCTTGAATCCGCTGCTCGATCAGGGTGTGATCCCTGTCGTAACGGGCTTCATCGGCGCGACGCAAGACGGCGTGATCACAACGTTGGGGCGCGGCGGCAGCGATTACAGCGCGGCAATTTTAGCCGTGGCCCTGGACGCCGACGAAGTGTGGATTCTGACCGATGTGGACGGCGTGATGACGACCGATCCCCGCATCGTGCCGGGCGCGCAGACCCTGTCCGAACTCACCTATCGAGAAATTTCCGAACTGGCTTACTACGGCGCAAAGGTGCTGCACCCCAAGACCATCCGCCCCGTCATCGAGCGCGGCATTGCGTTGTGGGTCAAAAACACGTTCAATCCGCAGCATCCCGGCACGCAGATCGTGAAAGACAATGGGCGCGACGCGCGCAACGCGCGCCCGCATACACTGGGCGACATCAAAGCCGTCACCGTCATTCGCGGGCAAACCATGTTGACGGTGGAAGGGCGCGGTATGCTGGGCGTACCCGGCGTAGCCGCCCGCACCTTTGGCGCCGTCGCGCGCACCCACACCAGCGTCAGCCTCATCACGCAAGCGTCGTCAGAGCAGAGCATCTGCTTCACTGTGCCGTCGGCCGCCACGTCAACCGTGGTTGCCGCCCTGCAAGATGAATTCCGCCGCGAACTGGAGCAGCAGGACATCGACGATGTGGTGGCGTTAGAGAACGTCGTCATCGTCACCGTCGTCGGCGCGGGCATGCGGCATACCACCGGCATCGCAGGCCGCATCTTCAGCGCGCTGGGCAACGATCGCCTCAACGTCATCGCCATCGCGCAAGGCTCGTCCGAATGCAGCATCAGCCTCATCGTCGATGCGAAGGATGGGGATGAGGCGGTTAGAAGCATTCACCGGCTAATTCATAATGCATAGTTCATAATGCACAATGCGCAATGCACAGTTCACAATTGAGCATTGTGCATTGCGCGTACGCGTTGTGCATTCATCAGGAGAATATCATGTCCAAGATCAAAGTTGCTGTGCTCGGCGCGACCGGCGCAGTGGGTCAACGCTTCGTGCAGTTGCTGGATAATCACCCGTGGTTTGAAGTGAGCGCGCTCACCGGCTCCGATCGTTCGGTGGGGCAAACCTATGGCGATGCCTGTCGCTGGGTACTGGATGCGCCCATGCCCGCGTACGCGCGCGACATGAAAGTCGTGCCTACCGAACCCGGCTTCGAGGCGGCCATCGCTTTCTCCGCGTTGCCAGCCGATCAGGCGAAGACCATCGAACCGGCGTTTGCCCGGGCGGGGCACGGCGTGTGTTCAAATGCATCTTCGTATCGCATGGACGCGGATGTGCCGCTGCTGATCCCTGAAGTCAATCCCGATCACACCGCGTTGATCAAAGTGCAGCAGCAACAGCGCGGCTGGAGCGGCTTCATCGCCACGAACCCCAACTGTACGTCCACGGGTTTCACGATCGCGTTTCGCCCGCTGCTGGATGCCTTTGGCTTGCGAAAAGCCTTCGTCGTGTCGATGCAGGCGCTCTCGGGCGCAGGCTATCCGGGCGTGGCCTCGCTCGACGCGATTGATAATGTCGTGCCCTACATCGGCGGTGAGGAAGCCAAAGTCGAAACGGAGCCGCTTAAGATGTTGGGGCGGCTGGATCAATCGGGCGTGATCGATGCGCCGATCAAAATTTCGGCACACACCAATCGCGTGGCCGTGATCGACGGGCATACCGTCTGCGTCTCGATCGAGTTTGATCGACCCATCGGACCGGAAGAGGCCGCGCAGGCGATGGCGGACTTCACCGCGCCCCCGATCGTTCAATCGCTCCCGTCGGCTCCGCAGTGCGTCATCGAGGTGCGCCCGGAGGCCGATCGGCCGCAGCCGCGGCGCGATCGCAACGCGGGCAACGGCATGACCACCGTGGTCGGCCGCGTGCGCGAAGACCCGCTGTTCCATGTGAAGTTTGTAGTGCTGTCGCACAACACCATTCGCGGCGCGGCGGGCGGCTCGCTGCTGAATGCGGAACTGATGGTGGCGCAGGGGCTGGTGAAGTAAGCGCACAAGACCTCGGAGGTTTTGATCGACTGGCAGGCATGATCAGACAATCGAGGAAAACCTCCGAGGTCTTTCCACGACAGTGGCGCAGGGGCTGATTCAATAAGTATTTCTACGTATTGACAGGCATCCGGCTCAGGCGCATAATGTTTCCCGGACTGAGGCGCGGGGGCATCTCGATACCGATTAGGGCGAGATGTCCCCGCGTTTTGCGTGTCTGATTCTACGCCCCACCGGGTCGTTTTCTAGGAGATAGATGATGTCAAGACTGTCAGGTAGGTTGATAATATTGGGGTTGATCGTGAGCCTGTTGGCAGCGGCTTGCACCGCCGCGGCCCCTGCACCCGAGCCGACGCCCGTACCACCGACGGCGACGATTGAGCCAACAGCCACTGCGGTTCCGCCGACGGCGACGCTGGAACCGACGGCCACCAGCACACCGGTGCCGCCCACGGCCACGCCTGTGACGCCGACCGCTACCGCGACGCCCGCGTCGACGGCTACCCCGCAGCCGACCAATACGCCGAAACCTGCCCCCACGAAGATCGTTACGCCTAAGCCGACCTTGACCAAGGCTCCGGCAGTCAGTTCGGGGGGCGGTGTTTCAGCGCAGCCGTCCTCGGTGCAGAAATCGGTCAAGCAGACGTTTGATACCGTGCAGGTCATGCTCAGCCTGCTGGATCAAATGAAAACCGGCGGGGTGGAATTATGCGCGCCGCTGTTGGCGAAATATCAAAGCGTGAGCCAGGCCCCGGTCTATGACGTGTCGGGTGAGCCGGCGTCAGTGCAGCAAGCCTACGATTTGTATCGAAGCGCGATCAATACGCTCAATCTGCGCTCGGCGACCTTTCTAGACTGCGGCAAAGGCGGCGGTCCAATTGGCGGGTTGGAGTGGGGAGAAACTCGCCTAATTATCGACAAGTCGCTCGGCTTACTAGGGCAAGCGGTGAAACGTTTCGAAAACGCGGCTATCCTGACCACTTTATCGCCCGTACCGGCCGCTATTGTCCAGTTACGGGCTTCTCTGGAAGGAATCGCGGGCGTATTTGACAAACATTTAGGCGGCCACTGGGTATCGCCGCTACGCGGAATCGATCCTGACTGTGCCGAGCTGCGGAGCTATCACGCCACAATTCAGCCGCAAGAAATCGATGTCACCGGCCAGCCTCCGAACGTGGTGGCTGCCTACCAGACCTACCGGCAAGCACTTGAGACGTATAGCTTGAAGGTCGGCGGCGTGGCCGGTATGTGTGCTAACCAGGCTTATGAGTTGAACACGAACCCGATGGCATATATCCGGACCGATCTAAAGAATATCATCGATTCACTCAAAAGCGCCCAGGACTTGTTAGGACAGTGATTACAAGCGTCTTGACGTAGCTCTGATGCAAGGCCGATTATTCTACGACCCGCCGGGTCACTGCTATGGAGGCAGAGAATGTTGAAAACGTTGGGCAAGCTAATAACCGTGGGTTCAATGCTGAGTCTATTCGCGGCGGCCTGTGCCACCGCCACATCCGCGCCCGAGCCGACGCTGATTCCGCCGACGGCGACGATGGAGCCGACGGCTACACCCGTACCGCCCACGGCGACGCCGGAGCCGACAGCGACCAGTACGCCCGTACCCGATCCGGCTATTTCACATCTGATGTTCGCCCCTGACGAAACCATGCAAGATGCCAAGACAGGCGGCACTATCTTTGAGGCTGGCGCGACGGCGATGTATGCCGCATTTGACTACGTCGGCATCCCGGCAAGCATGAGCCTGGAAGTCGAGTTGAAGCGCGGCGAATCTTCGCTCTTTGATAAGACTGAAGACTGGACGGCGGGTGAAGCCGGTACCTATATCTGGCCGCTGCTCGAAGATGCGCGCCTGCTGATTCCTGGGCGGTACGTGATTACGGTGCGCCTGGCCGGCAAGAAGCTGACCGGCGAATTCCAGATCAGCGCTACCCGGGGACAGCCCGGCGCGCAGTTGGTGAAAGAGAACTTTGCCGATAATGAACTGCATTGGGCCGAATACAATCTGACCGGTTCAACTTCCAAAGTGATCGGCGGGCAACTGCGGTTAAGTGTGGACGCACCGGAATCCCTGGCCCTGTCTGCACTGAACGTGGACTTCGAGGATTTTGATCTGACCGTTGATGCGCGCCAGGCCACCGGCGGCAGCGGCACTTTTTACAGCATCGTAGCGCGCTCCGGCGCCAGCGGCAGTTACTTCTTCAACGTGTTCAATAACGGCACCTTCAGCATACTGACCGGCACGGCCAACGAATTTAAGCCGTTGGTGGCCGCCAAACGCAGTGCGGCGCTGAAACCGCGCAACGAGGTCAACCGGCTGCGCTTGATCGCGCACGGCCCCGACTTTGCGTTCTACATCAACGATGTGCAAGTCGCGACGATCAAAGACAGCCAGTTCAAACGCGGCCCCATCGCTTTTGCAGCCGGTACCGGCAGCCAGGGTGGCATGCTGACCACGTTTGATAACGTGGAGATAAAGCTGCCCACGGGCGAAATCGAAATCGTGGCGACGCCGACGAACTTACCCCCGGCCACACTCGTACCGGGCGCTACACCCAAGCCCGTCGCCACCAAAGCGCCCGCCGCCGCGCCGCTGGCTGACACCATCCAGCGGACGCGCAATGCGGTCGAGGCCATCGGCGGGGCCATGGATCGCTTGTATCACGGCGGCGGCTCTGAGAGTTGCGTGGCGTTTATGGAGAGCTATCGGGCGGTCGTCAATGCGCCGACGTATGACGTACCGGCCAGTCAGCAGGGCGCTTACGCCCAGTACCGGCAGGCGGTCGATTTCATCGCGGGCAGCAAGGTCACGCAGATCGCCAACATCTGTTTATCGGGCGGCGGCAACATCGGTTCGCTGGACTTCAACGAAGCCCGGCAGGCCGTCAATACGGCGGGCAGCTGGTTGACGCAGGCCCTGGCTGCGCTGGGACAATAAAGACGGTCACACAGACGGACCGGTTGGTGTTGAGGATGGAGTTCAAAGCAGCAGCACCGATTTCAATCAGGAGCAACTATGTTGACACGATTGCGACATCTATGTGGAATCCTGCTCATTGTGGTTACACTGTCGGCTTGCAGCTCTCCAGCGCCCGGTGTTGTTTCGACAGAGCCATTGTCTCCAACATCAACTCTGCCGACAGTAACGCTCGAACATACCACCGTGCCTGTACCGCCGACGGCGACGCTGGAACCGACGGCCACCAGCACACCGGTGCCGCCCACGGCCACGCCTGTGCCGCCGACCGCTACCGCGACGCCCGCGCCGACGGCCACCCCGCAACCGACCAATACGCCGAAACTTGCCCCCACGAAGATCGTTACGCCTAAACCGACCGCTACCAAAGCCCCGGTAGTGAGTTCGGGCAGCGGCGTCTCGTCGCAACCATCCACTGTACAGAAATCAATTCAGCAGGCTTTGGATGCGGCCCAGGCGCTTAATAGGCAGCTCAATCAACTTATGGATGGACACGCCGATCTATGTCCACCTATGATTCAAACTTATAATAGTCTTGTCGCTGCGCCGCCTTATGACATGACCGGCCAGCCGCCAAATGTGCAACAAGCCTATACTTTGTATCGCGGGGCGATCGATCAGTTGAGTAGTCTGGGTGAAAAGCTGCGTACGTGCGGTCAAAGTGGCTCGGGCACGATCGGTAGAAACCAGTTGAACACCATCTTTCCGCCTGCTGGCGATGCAGCCAATCAACTGGCGCGGGCCTGGGAATTTGTCCGTTATGAGGTTGATGCATCCTCCGAAACCTCACAACACGGGCCGCTGCTGAGCGCGGTTCAGCAAGTCATGTATAATTCAGATGTCCTGGGTGAACTCAGAAAGCGTCCCGTCAAGAATATAACTGCGACACCCGCATCATGGCCGTTCCCGATGGATGTGAAGTCGTTTCCGTGTGACGAATATCGGACGACCTACGATCGAATTGGGATTGCACCAACTTTTGATGTTGGCGCGAAATCTGGTAATGTCCAGTTGGCATATGGCAAATATCTCAAAGCAATCTCCACTATGCTAGACATTGCGCGCCCGATTTATGAGACGTGCGGACGACAAGAGGGTGCAGTTACGTCGGGGATGATTTCTGATTTGAGATACGCCGCCTCGACCGCTCACGAACTGTTGTCCCAGGCGCTCCAACTCTTGAGCAACTGATGCGGTGAGGGCAATGACGGGTGTATTGTGATCGAGTTTGCTCTGCTTGTTTGAGGGATGCAGCATGGATGATTTTGTTTCTGCCCGCGCCCGCGCCGAGGAATTGTGGCGCGAAGCATATTCGCAGCAACTCAACGGCGAATTGGCCGACGCGATTGCGCTGTATCAGGCCAGTATCGAAATCTATTCGACGGCTGAAGCGCACACGTTTCTGGGCTGGTGCTACTCGTTTCTCAACCGCTACGAAGACGCGATTACGGAGTGCCTGAAGGCCATCGAGATCGATCCCGCGTTTGGCAATCCTTACAACGACATCGGCGCTTACCTGGTCGAGCAGGGCCGCCAGCGCGAGGCCATCGAGTGGCTGGAACGGGCCACGCAGTCGCCGCGGTATGAATCGCCGCATTTTCCGTGGCTGAACCTGGGGCGCGTCTACGAAACGATCGGCCCGTGGCGCGAAGCGCTGCGCTGTTATCGCGCGGCGATCAATATCGAACCGGGGTATCGAGTGGCAAAGGAAGCGCTCAAGCTGCTGATCGCGCGGCTGAATTGAGCGCGAATGGAGTGTCCAGAACGATTGGCCTCGCAGGTCTTAGTGATCTGCGAGGCCTGTGTTTATGGTCGCACCCAGACATAGCCCGCCGGTTCGGCGGTGATCAACTTCTCCACGATTACCTGTGGCTCGCCGTCCGGGATCGACACGTAGCGCAGCGCGCCCGCCGACACGTAAAACGCGCCGGTCGAGTCGGGCGACCATGTCGCGAATAAGACCGTGTCTTGCGTGATGGTGCGCGCGAGTGTGCCGTCGGGCGTATAGAGGCGCAGACCGGTCGAGTTGATAACGTCACCGTTGCGCCACGCCAGCAGCCACGCGCCGTCGGGCGACTCGATTGGTATGGCCTGTTCAGTGTCGTAGCGCGTCACCACCCCGTCGCGCGTCACACTCAGCGCGCCCGCTTTGCCTGCGGCAAAAAACAACTGCGACTGCGGCAGCCAGCGCACAGTGTACCAGTCGCCGTCGGCAATGAAGCGCGGCGGTTGACCGCTGGCGTTCGGTGCAGCCAGATACAGGCCGCCGCGTAACCCCCGTTGTTGCATAAAGAAATCATCGCCAGCGTACAGCTGCGCCTGTGTCGCCGGATCATAGGCCAGACTCAGCACCGGAAAATCCGGGCCGACGCGCTGCGCTTCGCCCGTCATCAGGTTGACCAGTCGCGCATTTTGCCAGCCCACCGCCGTCCATGAATAAACCAGGAATGTGTCCGGCGTGACCCAGTCCACGAAGACTTCATCGCCGCTGGCGCCCGCGTCGTACACCTTGCGCGTCGTGTTGCCGTCGGGCGCAGCCGCCCACACCGCCCTGACGTCCCAGCCCGCGCCCGTGCCAAATGAGGCCACTTCTTCGTGCACGATCCACTGGCTGTCGGGCGACCAGAACAGCTGCGCGGCCTGATGCGGTCCGTCGGTCAGCCGATTGATCTGCCCCGTTTCTCGATCGTAACTGTACACATCCGACGACGGGCCGTCGATGGCGGCGATGAAGGCCAGGTAGCGGCCATCAGGCGACCACTGCCGCGTGTCGGAGTTATCGACGACGGCAATGGCGGCTTCAATCGCGTCGTTGCGATCGCCGGTGGCGGTCGCGGACCTGATCGCCTGCTCCAGTTCGGCTGAGAATAGCGGCGTGATCGGTTTGATCTGGCCGGTCGAGACGTCGAGTAGATTCAGCGTCAGCGGGCCGCTGTCCTTTTGATCGGGCAGCATGGTGTCATCACCGCTAACGAAGGCGAGCCAGTCGCCGGCCGGTGACAACGCCTCCGCCAGCGTGCGCGCGGCTTCCGGCTGGACCGGGCTGAGCAGCCGTTGGCCCGTGCCGTCGGCCAGGACCGACATCAGGCCGTCGGCGGCAGGGAAGATCAAAACCGGCGTGTCGCGATCAGCGCCGTTTGTTGGCGGCGGCGCACTTGTTGCGGGCACGGTTGCCGTGGACATTGCTGATGTTGCGTTCGTCGGCGTGGCCGCTGGTGTGGCAGACTGCATTCTGGCCGCCTGTGTCGGCGAGGCCAATGGCGTAGCAAATGGCGCAGTTGTTGCAATAGAAGGTTGTTGCGCGCTGGCCGGTACGGTTGCAGGCACGGCCGGCGTCTGCGGCGCGCCGCAGGCCGCCAGTGCCAGGCTGACAATGCCGATGAATATGAGCCACCGGTGTTTATGCATGATCGTTTACTTGCTCCCCCCGACAATTGACTTGAGCAATTGTTGCGCGCTGGTCGGCGCGTGGCCGGACCAGCAGTTGTTGACAAAGCCGTACACATCCTGCCCTTTGCTTAGCTGCGCGCGCAGCACCTCGCTCCACCACGCCTGTTCTTTGCTGCGATCGATCTGGATGCGGTTGAATTTGGTCAACTGCGTGCGATTGCCCAGCCAGCGCACATACGTGAAGTTGGTGGTCATGGGCGCGGCCTTGGCCGGATAGTGCAGATCGTGCAGGCACAGCGCTACGCGATAGCGGATCAGCATCTCCCAGTGCGATTGATTCCAGCCCGCATGCCGAAACTCGACTACATATCGAAACGCCTGCGGCAGCGCCGCCAAAAACCGATCGAGCTCGGCGGCCCGATCCGGCGCGAAGTCCGGCGGGAATTGCAGCAAGAGCGGGCCGCATTTTTCGCGCAGGCCCTGCATCGCGGCTAGAAACGCGCGGGCATCATCCACGTTGAGTTGTTTGTCGTGCGTAATGCGGCGCGGAAACTTGGCGGCAAAGACGAAATCGGGGGGAGTGTTGTCATACCAGGCGCGCACGGTGGCGGGCTGTGGCACGCCGTGTGCCGTACTGTCCAGCTCCACCGCGCGGAAGTGCTCGACGAAGTGGCCTAAATAGTCGGCCGGCGGCGAGTGCGTGGGGTAGAAATTGCCCACCCAGTCTTTGTAAGCAAAGCCTTGCGTGCCGAGATAGAGAATGCCCATGATCAATTAACAATGACCAATGACCAATGACCAATGACGGACACGGGTTTACGGCATTTGTAATTTGTCATTTTTCATTGGTCATTGATTCTTTGGCCCACGCGGATGATGGCTTCGGTCGTTAAGGTATGACCGTCAGCCAGGGTTAGCTGCGCGCGCACGTAGCGCGTCTTGGACGAGTGCTGCGCGACGAAAGACGGATCGGCATCGTCGGGCAGCGGCAGATCGATCGGGCAGGGAACACCCCCGCTGAACTGCGCCGGATCGATCTCGGCGCGCACGCGCACATGTTCCACGTGATCGGCAAACTCGCGCGCTTCGCCTTTCTCGCGCGAATAGACATCGACGATGGCCGACTTGATCGCGGGCGGCGTGCCGATGAGGTGCAGCGTGCCTGCCACGTGATCGCCGGGACAATAACCGCTGGCTTTCAGTTCCAACTCCAGCGTCAGGCCGGTCGTTGAGCTAACCGAGGCGCGCACGGGCTTGTCCGCATCGACGGGCGGCGGCACGCGCACGATCAATTGCTGTTCGGCGTGCAGGTCGGTTGCCAGCAAGCGATTGATCTTCGCTTCCAGCCGGTAGGCAATGGTGGTGAGTTCGCCTTTGAACGTGGGCGGCAAATTGGCGGGCAGCGCGAACTCAAACGGAAAGGTGTGCTCGCCCACGGGCAGCTTATCCTGTTCGGCGCCAGGCGACCACAGACTGAACGACAGATTGAACGGATGGGTATGCTCGGTCATCACCACGTTGGGGCCAAGCGATGTGACTTCATCCCCAATGGCGTGCAGCATAATGCCGCGCGTCCGCAGTTCAGAACTCGCCACGACGCGCAGGCTGCCGCGAATCAGGTCGCCGGGCCGATAGGTCGCCGCGGCGCGATCGAGTTGGAGAAAAAGTTGAGCAGGAATAGGTATACCTCCATTGGCTGACGCACATCGCGTGACAAGATGACATGCTGACAAGATGATCTCATCAAGCGGTCATCTTGTCACACCGCACTGCACGCAGTGGGTGCAAGTGTCCCTTCATCCCTTCACCCTGTCATCCCTTCATCTTGTCAGGGTTATCGTCGACGCGAAAACGCCCGTTTTCATAGATGACGCTGTGGATGATGCGTTGATCGAGCTCGGGAAAGTCGGTGGCTGCGATGGCGCGAATGGTGACGTAGTCGGCTAGCGGCGTGACGGTCAACTTGCGCGCCAGGATTTGCTCCACCTGAAAGATGCCGGCCGAATTGCTGAGCGACACGATGATCTCGATCGGTTTGACGGCGCCCGCCTGGATTTTCACGGCTTCAATCGCCAGGGCCGACACCGAGTGAATGTCGATCTTGCCCAGATCGAAGGCCACGCGGCCGCGGCCTTTGGTCATGTCGGTGCCATCGGCCACGGCCACTACCGCACCTTCCATTGTCAACGGCGCCGGATCGCAATCGTGACAGGCGATGGTCGATAACGTAAACCCGATCAAATCCTGCATCTTTTCGGGATCGTCGCCATAAATGGGCGTGAAATGCCGCTCCAGCACCGGCTGCGCCAGCGCCACGCTGTACGCCTCGTGCCCCACCCGATGAATCTGATTGCCGATGTCGTGCAGCAAAATGCCAGCCAGCACCACCAGATGCGCGTCGTCCAGATCGCCCGCGCCGGACTCGATTACGTCGAAGGGCACGCTGCGTTGATGCAGCAGCTGCATCATCTGCATGGCCGACGCCGCCACGATCTGCGCGTGGACCGGGCCGTGATCGTTGTAGCCCAGCTTCATGACGGCGGTGTAGTTCGCCATTTCCCAGTGCGCGGTCACGCGCGGATCGGCCAGCAGCGATTCGAACAGGCGGCGGGTCCTGGGATACGCCGGCAGGATGGTGCGCGTGATCTGATTGGCAGCCTCAGCCACCGCCGAATAGTCACGCGGCACTTCAATTTCAATGTCGCGGTTGTGAAAGACTTCGGCCCCGCGCCGAATTTGGATTTTGGACATGGTCTTCCCTGATGAGAATGGTTGTAGCACAGAACAAAGAAAAAGATAAGTGAACCGTGTTGCGTGGATCTCTCGGTCAGGTTAGAGCACGCACCACGCACTACGCATCACGCTTGCCACTTCTCTCGCATCACAATTTCCTCTAACGGCTTGCGTTTGCGCTGCGGCACGATCGGCAAGTCCTGTGTCACTGGCAGTGGATAGCCAAACGAGATGATGTGCTGCAAGCGATACTGGCCGGGCACGCCCAGCACGACTTTGGTCTCGTCCTCGCGGTGCATCGAGGCGATACACGAGCCGACGCCGTCGGCCCACGCGGCCAGCAGCATGTTCTGCGCGCAGCGCCCTGAATCAAACTCGCCGCGATAGAACTGCGGATCGAAGACGATGGCAATCGCTACCGCCGCGCCTGCGATGTGCTGCGCAAAAGTGCCGCACTTCGACAGCGCTTCCAATGTAGCGCGCTCTGTGACCACGATGAACCACCACGGCTGCGTGTCCTTGCTGGAGCCGCTCATGCGGCCGGCCTGCAAAATGCGGTGCAGCACTTCGTCGCTAATCGACCTCGTCAGATCGAACTGGCGAACCGATCGGATTGAAATGATCGTTTGATATGCGTCCATCCTGACCTCAACCGATGAGAGTTTTGGGTTGCAGCAGCCAGAGCAAGTCGCCGCTCAGCGGCTCAAACGACGTCACCTCGACGCGCGCGAGTGCGCCTTTCTTCAGCGTGATGCGCCCGCCGCCGATCAGCGCCGTGATCGTCGCGCTAAACGTTGGCTCGTGGCCCACCAGCAGCAGCGCTTGCGCTGTGGGATAACGTGACACAATCTCGCACAGACGATCCAGGTTGAAGCCCGGCGCGAGGTGGCTCTCTTCGGTGACCTCTTTGCCCAGCAGTCCGGCCACGATGTCGGCGGTTTGCAGGGCGCGTGTGTACGGGCTGGACAAGATCGCGTCGAACTGCACGCCCAGCCGCGCCAGCGTTTTAGCCTCGGCCTTCATTTTCTTGATACCGTCTTTGGTCAACGGCCGCAAGTGATCTTGCGCCGCGTCCCAATCGGGCCAGTCGGCCAGGCCGTGACGGAGAAAATAGAGTTGCATGTGAACCTCCGTGTTGCGTAGTGCGTGCTGCGTGACGAATGATGAGTAACGAGTGACGAGTAATGAGTGACATGACTGGTTGCTCGTTACTGGCTGCTCGTTACAATCGAGATCGACAAACCGTCAAGATTCTCCCGAATTATCGGCAGCACGATCGACTCCAGGCGCGGATGCGCGGCAATGGCGGCATTGTAGGCCCGCGCGCCGCGTGAGCTCGCGTCAGTGGATTGCGCATCCATGACGCGCCCGTTGCGGATCACATTATCGGCCAAAATCACGGTGCCGGGCTGCGACAAGCGCAGCGCTCCATGCAGATAGTCCACGTACGAAGGCTTATCGGCGTCGATAAAGATCAGATCGAAGGGCGGTTCGTTTCGATCGAGCAGGGCGGCCAGCGAATCCACGCCGCGCCCGATGACGATCTCCACCCGATCGCCCACGCCGGCCCGATCGAGACTGCGGCGAGCCACCGCCGCGTGTTTCGCGTCGAGTTCGAGCGTCACCAATTTGCCATCATTCGGCAGTGCCCGCGCCAGCCACGTCGTGCTATAGCCGCCCAGCGTGCCGATCTCCAGAATGCGTTTGGCGCGCGACATCTTCGCGATGAGATACAGTAACTTGCCTTCATTGGGTGAGACGTTGATCGTCGGCAAGTCCGCGGCGGCCGCGTCCTTCAGGTTCTGCGTCAGGCTTTCATCGGGCGGCACAAACAGCCGCTCGATATAGTGATCAACTTGTTCAGCCAGTTGTTCGTCAAAAGCTTCGGGCATGGGTCTTCTTTCCAGGTGGGGAATGATAAAGCGGCGATGTGCACCGCCGCTTTAATTGTACTTCAAATGAGATTAAACGAACTTAACTCAACAGGGCGGCCAGCCGATTGAGGACGTGTTCGGCCACTTGCGCCTTGCTCATGATGGGCAGCGGCTCCACGCCGCCGCCCGCGTCCAGCAGCGTCACGCGATTGGTATCGACGGCGAACCCGGCATCGATTGCCGACACATCATTCGCGACGATCAGATCCAACCCTTTGCTGTGAAGTTTGCTCGTGGCGTTCTCCAACAAATTTTGCGTTTCCGCCGCAAACCCGATCGTCACTCTCGGCCCCCGCGTTTTCTCGCGCTGCTCTTTCACCGCTTGCAGAATATCGGGCGTGCGCACCAGTTTCAAGTCCAGTTCGACCGTGTCTTTGGTTTTCTTGATCTTCTGATCGGCCTGCGAGGTGGCTTGAAAATCAGCCACGGCCGCCGCCATGATCAAGGCATCGGCATTTGCGCTCGCCGCCAACACCGCCTCGCACATCTGTTGCGCTGATTCCACATCGATACGCTGCGCCCCATACGGCGTGGGCAGCGCCGACGCGCCGGCGATCAGCGTCACGTCCGCGCCCCGATCGATCGCCGCCTGCGCGATGGCGAAGCCTTGCTTCCCGCTCGATCGATTGCCGATGAAGCGCACCGGATCGATCGCTTCGTGGGTGCCGCCCGCCGTCACCACGATCTGCTTGCCGTTGAACGGGCCGCGCTTGCCCAGCACGACGCGCGCGAAGCCCAGAATTTCAGGTGTTTCCACCATCCGCCCCGCGCCGACCAGGCCCGACGCCATGCGGCCCAGCGCCGGGCCGCAGATGTGAAAACCGCGCTGGCGTAGCGTCTCGACGTTGGCCTGCGTGGCCGCATTCGACCACATGCCGCCGTCCATCGCGGGGACGAGAATGATCGGTCCGCGGGCGGCCAACGCCGTCACGGTGAGTAAACTATCCGCTTGCCCGTGTGCGAGTTTGGCAATTGTATTCGCCGTCGCGGGCGCGATGATCGTCAGATCGGCGGATTCGCCCAGCTGCACGTGCGGCACATGCGCATCCGTCCGCCATAGATCGGCATCCGTCAGCGCGGCGCGGCCCGTCACCGCCGCAAACGTCACCGGCCCGATGAACTTCGTGGCCGATTTGGTGAGGATGCAATCGACCAGCGCGCCCGCTTGCGTCAACTTGCTGGCGAGGTCGGCTGTTTTGTAGGCGGCAATTCCGCCGCAAATGCCTAGGATGATGTGTTTGTTGTGGAAGAGTGGTATTTGGTCCATAGTGAATGACAAATGCCGATGACGAGTAACGAGTGATGAGTGATTGACTTTTCACTCGTCACTCGTTACTCGTCACGCTTGCGCGTTCAGTTCGTAGATCAACTTCAGTCCCTTGAGCGTCAACTGCAAATCCACCACGTCGATTGCATCGGTCGCGGGCGCGATGACTTCGGCCAGGCCGCCGGTGCCGATGACCTTCGCTTCGCCCAGTTCGCTCTTGAGGCGTCGGACTAGCCCTTCGACCAGACCTGCAAACCCCAGCACCACACCGGACTGCATCGTGGTGACCGTGTTCTTACCGATGGCTTTGGCCGGGCGGACGAGTTCGACTTGAAACAGCTGTGCCGCTGAGCGCGTGAGTGATTCCAGCGACGTGACCATGCCGGGTGCAATCGCTCCGCCTAAATATTCGCCTTGCGCGGAGATGCAATCAAAGACCGTCGCCGTGCCAAACGCGATCGCAATCGCCGGGCCGCCGTACAGGCGATACGTCGCCAGTGAATTGACCACGCGATCTGCGCCAACTTCGCGCGGATTATCGACCGCCAGTTTCACGCCCGTCTTGATGCCCGGCCCGACGATCAGCGGCGTGAGGTGCAGATACTTGTGCGCCAGATCGTCGAAGACGGCGCGCAACGGCGGCACGACACACGACATCGAGACGCCCTTAATCTCGCTGGCCGGAATGCCCGCCGCCTGAAACAGGCCCAGCAGCAGCATGGCGTAATCGTCGGTCAACTTCTGCCGCTCGGTGGCAAAGCGCCAGTTGGCGACCAGCGTCTCGCCGCGAAAGACGCCGGCTTTGATGGAGGTGTTGCTGATGTCGAGAGTGAGGAGCATGGTTAATCGGTAATTGGTAATTGGTAATCGGTCGATTGGTGACGAGTGATGAGTGATGAGTGACGAGTAACGAGTAACGAGTGAGCGGCTACGAGTTGACTGATTGACTGATTACGAGTTGACCGATTAACCGATTACCAATTGACTGATCGACCAGTTACCGATTCACCAATTGACCAGTTACCGTTTTCATACCAGAAATTATCGATCAGCCGCGGCTTGCCTACCCGCACCGCCATCGAGAGCAGCACTCCCTGCTCCCCCTCTCCCGACGACTGCACGCGAAGCGTCGTCGTCGGGAGAGGGGGCCGGGGGGTGAGGCCCAGGTCTTGCAGCGTCGTCGCATTCGCCGCCGACACGTAATCGATCTTCGCCAGCGGCTCGGCTTCGATCACGCCGCGCATGATCGATCGTAGTTGATCACCACTGCGTTCGCCCTGATCAAAGGCGTTTTTTGCGGCGCACAACGCGCGATACAACACCGGCGCGGCCTTGCGATGTTCCGCATCCAGATACGTGTTGCGGCTCGACATCGCCAGCCCGTCGGCTTCGCGCAGCGTGGGGCAGATAACAATCTGAATCGGCAGGTTCAGATCGGCCACCATGCGTTTGATGACGATCGTTTGCTGAGCGTCCTTCTGCCCGAAGTAGGCGCGCTCCGCCCCGACGATGTTGAACAATTTCGCCACCACCGTCGCCACGCCGCGAAAGTGGCCGGGCCGCGACGCGCCTTCCAGATACTGGGTCACGTCTTCGACGGTGATGTAGGTTTGATAATTCGGCGGATACATAACTTCCGGCGTGGGATTGAACACCAGATCAACGCCGAGCGGTTCCAGCAAACTCAAGTCGCGTTGTAGATCACGCGGATACGCAGTCAGGTCTTCGTTCGGCCCAAACTGCGTGGGATTGACGAAGATGCTGACCGCGACGTGGTCGTTCTCGGCTTTGGCGCGCTTGACCAACGACAAGTGCCCCGCATGTAGAAAGCCCATCGTCGGCACGAGACCCCAACGGCCAGGCAGGGCGGCTTTGGCGGCACGAAAATCTTGGATGGTGGTCAGGACTTGCATGTGAACCTCGTGATGCGTGGTACGTGACGAACTAGCCGATGAGCGGTAAGCGTCGAACGCGCAGTCGACGTAGCTGTACCGTAACCGCCGCACCTGATTCCAAATCTTCGCTGCATTTCTTCAGCACAGACTCCAGCAGATCGGCCAGAGCCGTGGCCCGCAAGCCCTCGATGCGAAGCCGAATCACCGAGGGTGATGTGGCGTGTGACAAGGCCAGCAGCAAGTGAAAGTCAGCATCCAGCGTGACGACCACTCGGCCCGTCTCCCGGCTGCGTTCCAGAATTGCTGCGTCGGGCGCAGCCGACAGCCCAAGTTC
>JACRBO010000290.1 GCA_016219235.1 Chloroflexota bacterium | reverse complement strand
ATAACGGCAAACAGCCAGTTGATGTCATCATCCCCGGCGAAGTGCTCAAGATTCCAGTGCCGACGCCCAAACCGACGTCGACGCCGACTCCGATCGGGTTTGAGTTGACGCGCACGCCCGTGCCGCCCACACCGGCCGAAGCGGTGTACACGGTCCAGGAAGGCGATACGCTCAGCGACATCGCCATCAAATTAAAAATCTCCATGGACGCGATTCAGCGGCGCAACAACATTGCCGACCCCTCTGAATTGCAGGTCGGGCAGCAGTTAGTCATCCCGCTGGGCGCGACGCCGACCTTTACGCCTGCGCCGGTGCCGGTCGGCGCGACGCCGACGCCGCGGTCTCATTATCCGGCCGTTAAGCTGCTCACACCGCTCGACGGCGAGATCATCGTCGGCAACGCGCAGCCGGTGTTGCTGCAATGGCTATCGGCAGGCGTGCTGCAACCGAACGAACTGTATCGGGCCGAAGTGGTGCAGATCAACAGTGGCCGTACGCCGTTGACGCTGCGCACGCTGGCCACCAGCTGGCGTTTGCCGCTCGATCTGTTCCCGTTGCCCGGCGATCGCAATCGCGTGTTCCGCTGGACCGTCGAGATTATCCGGCAGGTCGGCGCCGGCAGCGACGGTGCGCCCATCTATGAAGTGGTGAGCCAGCTCAGCCAGTATAGCTTCCAGTGGCTGGCCGCCGCGCCCACCCCCACCGCCACCCCCACGCCGCGCTGATTGTAGCCGGTCCGGCTCTACGGACCTGTTCTCACGCAAAGCAACAGAGTCGGCGTATCAACAACTTTGCGACTTGGCTGCCTGACGAGAGTCGTTTGACGGGCAAATGGACATTCGATTGTCCATCGTTTATAATTAATTCAGGTGTTATTGCGCACGCGTTGCATCGCCGTTGACTTATCGGCAGCATCTGCCGGTGAGAACCCAGGGAGGTGATGGCGTGGCAATCAATCTTGATCGACCCATTGAAGCGTTGACTCCGCGTGAACTGGAAGTGTTGCAGTTGATGGCGCAGGGTCTACCCAACCGCAAGATTGCCGAGCAGCTGGCGGTCAACGAGCGGACTATCAAACATCACGTCAGTGAAATCTTATCCAAACTGGGTGTCGACAATCGCACGCAGGCGATTACGTTTGCGGCCACGCACGGTCTGATCACACTCAACTAACGATCATCATGTCCAAACCACGCCTCTTCGTCACACGCATCATTCCAGCCAAAGGGCTGGACATGGTGCAGACCCTGAGCGCCGAGTACAACATCGAAGTGTGGCCCGCTGCGCTGCCGCCCGCGTCTGACGTGCTACGCGAGAAGGCGCGTGGTCTCACTGGCCTGCTGTGCCTGCTCACAGATAAGATCGACGCGAGCCTGATGGACGCGGCGGGGCCGCAACTGAAGGTCATCAGCCAGATGGCGGTGGGCTTCGACAACATCGATATTCCGGCGGCCACGGCGCGGCGCATTCCCATCGGCAACACGCCCGGCGTGCTCACCGACGCCACCGCCGATTTTGCCTGGGCGCTGTTGATGGCCGCTGCGCGGCGCGTGGTCGAAGGCGATAAGTTCACGCGCGCGGGCCAATGGCAAACGTGGGGCCCGATTGATTTTCTCGGCCCCGACGTGAGCGGCGCGACGCTGGGCATCGTGGGCTTTGGCCGCATCGGTCAGGCCGTCGCCAAACGCGCACAAGGCTTCGATATGCGCGTCCTGTACTTCGATCCCAAACGCCAGCCCGAGGCCGAACAAGCCTGTCACGCCGAATACGCTGATCTCGACACGGTCCTGCGCGAAGCCGATTTCCTGTCGATACACACAACGCTATCGACAGAGACTTATCATTATTTCGACGACGCCAAATTGACATTGATGAAGTCATCGGCGGTATTGATCAACACGTCGCGTGGGCCGGTCGTCGATCCGGCGGCGTTGTATCGCGCGCTCAGCGCCGGCACGATCGCCTATGCGGCGCTCGACGTGACCGAGCCTGAGCCAATTAAGATGGACGATCCGTTGTTGACGCTGGATAACATCATCATCGCGCCGCACATCGCCAGCGCCAGTGTCACCGCGCGCAACAAGATGGCGACGATGGCGGCGGCCAATCTCATCGCGGGCCTCAGGGGCGAGCGGCTGCCGAACTGCGTGAATCCGCAGGTGTATGAAGCGTGAGTGGTAAACTGGTAATTGGTCAATTGGTGATCGGTCAATCGGTTGGCTGTGAGACCCAATAACCGATCACCAGGTAAACAATTGAGGCCTGGTTTGGCTTCGAATCGGCCAAGGTCTTTCGCGTCCGGCCGTTCAAAGGTATCGAGAGTTCCAGCGACGAAATCTGACGGTAGCTGCCAGAATGGCAACAGCTGCACGCACAGCCCAGGCGGCCTGGATCGGATACTCTATGCTAACCCATCTAACAGTTGAACGCTTCAAAAGCCTGCAAAAGGTCGATATTGACCTAGGTTCTCTCAACGTCTTCATCGGCACGAATGCCAGCGGCAAGTCTAATCTGCTTGATGCGCTGCGTGTGCTGCAAGGCGTCGGCTATGGCTTCACTATCAGCGAGATTTTCGACGGCAAGCCTAAGAGCGCGTCCAGCATTGCGTGGGACGGGATTCGCGGCGGCAGCGAAGGTGCCGTGCTCAAATTGGCCGCACCTAAAAAAGGGCCGAATCCGCACAAAAACACCATTCGGTTGGCAGTACACATCTTGGACGCTGGCGTCCATTATGAATATGAAATCGGCCTTAACCCGCTCATCAACGCAATCCGTTATGAAAGCTTGAGCGTTGACGGCCAGCGAATGTTTGCTACCGACAAGAAGCCGGGGCGGTCTCCCACGTTAAAAGCCCGTATTTACACTGGTCGTAGGGGGCAACCACCCGTCCGTGAATTTGAAAAAAGCCGTTCGATTCTGTCGCAGCTGGCAAAAGAACTGCCTGAGCCGATTGAACTGGCCGCTTATCTCAGCACCTGTGTTGCCCACCTTGTCGATATGCAGCGACTCGATCTCAATCCCGGGTTGCTCCGTGACTACTCGCAGCGGCAAAGTGCTGAACGACTGGGCGAACATGGTGAAGACTTTGCGGCACTGGTCAAGACCATCTGCACCAACAAGCAGACCCGTGCCGAATATGTCAGTTGGTTGCGCGAACTCACGCCGGCTGAAGTGGACGATATCAAGATTTTGAAGGGCGCGGTCAAAGAACCCTTGTTTGCCTTGAAAGAAGGCAAGCACGTCTTTCAAGCGCAAGTTCTCTCAGATGGCACTCTGCGTTTCGCCGCCCTGGCGGCCGCCATGTTTCAACCAGCTATGCCCCGTCTAATTTTGCTGGAAGAAATCGAAAACGGCATTCATCCCACACGGTTGCGCCTGCTGGTCGAGTTGCTGCGGAGTCGCGCCGCGAGCGGTGACACGCAATTCTTAGTCACCACCCACTCGCCCATCGTACTGGCCTGGTTGAAGCCGGAAGAATACGCCACCACTTTTTTCTGCCAGCGTGGCGCGAGCGGCATCTCGCGGATTTTGCCCGTGCGAGACATCCCGGAATTTCAGTCCATCGTCGGCAAGACGCCCATCAGTGACCTCTTCGCCGAAGGCTGGCTGGAGTCGGCGCTATGAAAGTGCTGGTCATCCCGGAAAACCCTACGTATAACGGTTATATCCTCAAACCGCTGGTCAAACGGTTATTGCAATCGGTTGGTAAACCCCAGGCCCAGGTTAATGTACTGCTCGATCCCTTCGCACAGGGCTACCCGATGATCAAGGCCGAATTGCCTGCCATCTACGAACGCTATCACTACCTCGATCTGCTGTTGTTCCTGCCCGATGACGACTGCTGCGACCGTACGGCTGAACTGCGAAATATCGAGCATGAAGCCGAACAGACGGGTGTCAACCTCATCGCCTGCGCTGCCATCCCGGAAGTTGAAGCATGGCTGCTGGCCGGTCATGTTGATAAACTTCCTGCTAACTGGCAGACGGTACGCACCGACTGCGAGCTAAAGGAACGCTACTTTGAGCCGTTTCTGCAGCAATACGGCGATCGCGGCGTCGGTGGTGGCCGTCAGCAGTTGATGCAGGCCGCGTTACTGCATTTCACCGGCATCCTTAGTCGTTGCCCGGAACTAAAGACTTTGCAGCAGCGCATGCGAGAAGTACTTGAACGCGAGGCGTAATCGTCACAGGTGGACCTGGCTATGGACTTTGTGTGAACCCTCGGTCAACCGGTTGACTGAGCGACCGATCAACCGATTAACCAGTCACCAATCAACCAGGTAACCAATTGACTAACATGTGGCTCAACCGTCCCGTTCTCATCACCGGCGCGACCGGCTTCATAGGCAGTCATCTGGCTGAACGCCTTATCGCCGAGGGCGCGCGCGTGCGCGTGTTGGTGCGCGATCCTTACAAATTGATCGATTCACTGCGCGATCGGGTTGAGGTCGTTACCGGCGATCTGCTTCAACCCGATTGTTTTGCGCCCGCGACCCGCGACATCGACACGGTTTTTCACGTGGCCGCGTGGCTGGGCGTACCCAACAGCATCGAAGCTGCGCACGCGATCAACGTCACGGCGACGCGCCAGTTGGCCGAAGCCGCCCGCTCGAGCCATGTGCGGCGCTTCGTCTATACCAGCAGCATCGCCGTGTACGGGCCGGTGATGAGTGGCGTGGTCGATGAAACGCAGCCGCACTGGCCCGTGTACGTTTACGGCGAAACGAAGTCGCTGGGTGAACAAGCCGCCCTGGCGACCCGCACGGATCAGTTTGAAGTAACCATCATTCGCCCGGCGATGGTGTATGGCGCGCGCGGCGCGGCCTGGACGACGTTGCCTGTCGAGTTGACGCGACGCAGATTGCCTTCGCTCGTCGGGGGCGGGTATGGCTTCAGCCATCCGGTGTACATTGAGAATTTGATCGATGCGTATTTGCTAGCCGCTGAGTGTGACGAAGCCGTGGGCGAAGCGTTTACCATCAGTGACGGCGATGTGCCCTGGCGCGAGTTCTTTGGCCGTTATGCAGCGATGATGGGTAAACGCGCCCGATCGATCCCGGTAGCCTTGACGTGGCTGGGCGCAGCGGTGGCGTAAGTCGCCTCAAAGATCACGCGCCGCCCGCCGCCGATTTCGCGGGCGCAGTTGGGCTTCGTGACGGGGCAGGCACGCTTGAGCACGGCCAAAGCGCAGCGTTTACTCGGCTGGACGCCGCGCTTCTCACTGGACGAAGGACTGCATCGCACGGAAGCGTGGCTGCGCGCAGAAAAATATCTGTGAATGCATAGTGCATAATTCATAATGCTTAATGACGCTGCCGCGCACTGCCGCATTCAATTATGAACTATGAATTATGAATTGAGAATTGCTTTTGAATCTTGAAACCGGTCACTTCATTAGAATACAGATT
>JACRBO010000289.1 GCA_016219235.1 Chloroflexota bacterium | reverse complement strand
TGCGTGTGCGCGATGACGACCAGATCGCGGCCATCAATCCCCACGCGATTCAGCGCCGCGGCATGAGCCAGCACGCTGGCCCGAAACTCGCGGCGCGAGACGTGAATCGGCGCGCGATCCGTTTCGAGGTAGATGATTGCGTCGCGCCCGGCGTCTTCGCCATTGAACGTGACAGCATCCAGCAGCGTTTGAAATTCATTGCGATCGGCTAGTTTCAGCATGAAGAAAATCAATCCACGATGCAGGAAGCACGATGCAGGCGTCGCGAAAGGCTATTCATGCATCTTGCATCTTGCATCTTGCATCACGCATCCTGCATCTTGTCAGCCCTTCAGAACGCGCGCGACCATCTGGTTGAGCGTATCCATCCTGGCGACGGTGAGATCGGAGTCGGGGATGTACACGCCGAACTCCTTTTCCACGTACACGGCAAATTCGGCCAGTGAGAACGAATCCATCAGGCCGCCGGTGACGATGCCCTCGGTGTCGGTCAGATCGTAACCGGGATCGCGGATCAGATCGCGGGTAATGAAAGCACGCAATTTCTCTCGGATGGTTTTTTCGTCTGGCATGGCCTTACTCCAATTTTTTGACCGCGAATCAACACGAATCTTCGCTAACCATTATTCGCGGTGATTCACGTTCATTCGCGTTCATTCGCGGACTAGGGAATGATTGTCTTCAAAGCTTCGCTACTGATCAGCTGCGCGTACTGTGCTGAACCTCTCGGCGTCAAATGCACTGGCGTGTCGGTGAATTCTTCAGGCGCGATGGCGTCCCACACATCGAGATAATGCCAACTGTTGCGCTGAACTTGCGCGTCCAGCAACTCTCGATATTGATCATACGCCCAGCGCGGGTAAAACGAATTGTAGCGAAGTTCGCTATTCACGCCAGTGCTGATGTACATCGGCTCGTTGACGATGAGGACGGGCACATCGCCGGCCAGCTTCGACCCCGCGGCCAGCGCATCGAAAGCAAGATCGTTCTCGGTCAGAGTCGCCGGCTGCTTGAACGACTGCCATGAGACATCCGCCTCAAAATCCGATTGGCGCAATTTGATCTGGTCGGGGATGAACTGATCGACGCCGGTGGCCGCCCACGAGAAGCCGTACAGTTGCAGCCGCAGCCAATCTGCCAACGCGCGCCGCTGCCCGACGATCGTTTTACCCGGAAAATCCGGCGTTACGAAGCGCGGATCGTTGGGATCGATCTGGAGTTGCGCCGAATCAATCAACCGTCGAATCCGCTGCGCGTTGTTCTGCACGATGGGCGAGAATAGTTGCTTCTCGCGCGGAAACGATTCCAGCGTGACGGGCCACACGATCAGATCGGGCTGATGCTTCAGCGCCTCGTCCAGAATCAACACGTCTTTGGTCAATGCCATGATCGGATAGCCCAGGTTGTAGGCGACAATCCGTCGTCCATCGTCCGTCTTGAGTTGCTGCGTGTTGAGTTGCCCCGCCAGTGTATCCTCGTTCTTGAGAAACCACCCCCACGTGCCCGAATCGCCGATGACGATTACGCGGAACTCGTCGGCGGCTTTGGATCGCGCCACGCTGTGGCTGTTGATCATCGCCGGGATGGTGTAGAGGCTAAGGCTGAACGAGCGCGCGGAGTCTTCACCATAAGGCAAGCGTTCGCGGCCGGGCAGCAGCGAGTTGTACAGCGACACCGACCGGATCGCCTCGATCGGATCGAGCAGCGCAAACACGAGATTGATCAAGGCGAAGAGCAGCGCCGCTTTGATCACGATACGAATTAAGATAAGCCAGGGTGTCTGCGATTTAGAAGCCTGTGTCATGTGTGTAGTGTATTGCCATCGGCTAAAAGCCGACGGCAAGTGTTGTTAAGCCCGCGAAGCGGGCTTGCTACTGTTAGGCGTCGGTTTCTAACCGATGCCGTTGACCGATGCCGTTGACCGATGCCGTTGGCCGATGCCGTTGGCCGATGCCGTTGACCGATGCCGTTGACCGATGCCGTTAACCGATGCCGTTTACCCGATTCCAGACAACTTCATCAACAACCGCGCCGCCTGTCCCACATCCGGCAGCGCGAACCACAGCCAGCCGATCACCACATATTGAAACGTCACGAACCAACTGAACGCCGTCCACAATCGTTGCTGCGTGGGCCGGTCTTTCAGGCCGCGATACCACTTGCGCGTGCGATCGCTCCATTGCTTGTGGACGAACAGTGCGATGCCGTGCCACGCGCCCCACAGCACAAAATTCAGCGCGATACCGTGCCACAGGCCGATCACGATCATCGTCGCGAGTTGCGTGCCCAACACAATCACCGTCGACGACGGCCGGCGGTTCAACATCAACAGCCAGCGCGACAGCGGCGAGAACACATACGTCCGCGCCCAGCCGCTCAACGTCATGTGCCAACTTTGCCAGAATGCCGTGATGTTGGTCTTCAAATACGGACGGTTGAAATTATCCGGCAAATGAAGGCCAAACAACAGGCCAAGCCCGATGGCAATGTCCGTGTAGCCGCTGAAATCAAAGAACAGGCGCAAAGCATAACCGTACAACAGCGCCCATAGCCCCAAGGGATTGTCGATCTGCGCGGCGTTGAGGGCATTCAGCGACGCGCCTTGCGCCAGCAAATCTGCGATGGCGAACTTCTTCAACATCCCGATCGCAATCCGACCAAGCCCGGCGGCCCAGCGCTCAGCGTCGAAGCCGCGCAGTGCGGGCAGGGCGCGCCAATCGGTCGCGAAGCGTTCGGCGCGATCGATCGGCCCAGCTGTGAACGACGCGAAGAAGATGATGTACGTGACGTACTCGCGCAGGGACAACGCCGGCAGTTGCCCCGTCTGTCGATCGCGCAGGGTATGCAGCCAGCGAAACGCCACATACGAGAAACCCAGCCAATTCAGATCGATCACGCTCGCCAGCGAAGCATCCTGGCCCGTTGCGCCGCGCCAGAGGCGGCTGACCTCGCGTGCGAGCGGCTCAGCCTTCAGCACAATGAATAGCCCGATGATGAATAAGCCGCCCAGCGTCACGACGTGGCGTCGATCGAAGCGGCGCGACAATCGAGCCATGACAATGAACAACACGCCGGCGATTAATAGCGCGAGAATCACGGCCAGCGGATCGGGCGGGCGCGACGGCGTCAGGCGATACTCGGCCTCGACGAAGCGGAACAGCGACAGCCCGATCACGCTCAGCGCCATCACGCCGATCGAGACTGTGTCGTCGCGGGTCAGCGAGACTTGATCGGGCGAGCGAGTCCACCACCATGCCGCGGTCGTGATCGCCAGCGTCGCCGTCGGCAGAATGAAATCACTAAAACGGATCGGCAGGGGCGGTTGCAGCCAGTAGATGGCGATCACGTTGCCGGCGAACAGCGCCCACGACCGGGCGCGCGCGGGCAGGGCGGCGTAAACAATGGCGAGTACGCCGAAGAGGGCGATGGCGCGCAGATCGAAGGTCACGACTTAGAAGCCTTGATAGATCCACTGCGGCGCGCTGTCCGTGGTGGCGATGATCACGAGCAGCGCGATCACGCAGAGCGCCAGGGCG
This sequence comes from Chloroflexota bacterium, assembly GCA_016219235.1. The sequence goes on along the minus strand of JACRBO010000289.1, from coordinate 53 downwards.
ATGAGGTTTTCACGCGAGAAGAGTCGGGACATGGCGGGTCAGCGATTCAGCGA
>JACRBO010000288.1 GCA_016219235.1 Chloroflexota bacterium | reverse complement strand
GGCTGATATTCCCCTTAATGATGACTGGGCCTATGCTCAAAGCGTTCGTCATTTGCTGACCACCAGCGAACTGCATGTCTCTGAGTGGGCGGCCCCTTCGTTAATCCCCCAGATATATTTGGGCGCATTGTTTGCGCACCTGGCAGGCGGTTTTTCCTTTGTTGCACTGCGGTGGTCGACGCTGGTGTGCGCGGTGATCAGCTGCCTCGCCCTCTACGATCTCTTGCGGCAATTGGGTCTGCGACACGCGGAGGGCACACTAGGTGTCTTACTACTCTTAGTCAACCCGATTTTTATCAACTTGACTTACACTTTCATGTCAGATGTCTTCTTTCTGGCACTGCTGTTGGTTAGTTTGACCTGTTACGCGCGCGGCTTCCAACGCCGTTCTAACAGCTGGCTGCTGATGGGAGGAGGGTTTGCGGCCTTGGCCTATCTGGAACGCCAGATTGGTTTACTGCTGCCCGTGGGAGCCGGGCTGGCCTGGATCTTGTACGAGCGACGCTGGGCCTGGCGGCCCATGCTGTTGATGGGCGTTGCGCCCGCACTGGCGGTGATCGGACATCAAACCTGGTTGGCGGTTATCGGCGAACCCTGGGCGGTCGAGGTAATCGGGGCCGGTAGTACCGTAGCCTTTATCACAACACCGGTCTCATGGATAATCATGCTGATTCGTATCGTGTGGAGTGCAACGTATCTTGGGATTTTTACCTTGCCGGCGCTGGTTGCCTGGTTTGTCAGCCGCCGCTCGCTGAGCAGCACTCGCCAACAGACCACTGTGTTTTCAGCGTGGCTGATCGCGTTAGGCATGCCGTTAGCCGTGTTCGTCGTGACTAATCAAACCGGCTTCCCGCAGTTGGCGGACATCATTAATCACGCTGGACTTGGCGCGATTACGTTGCCCGGAACCAAAACCGTGCCCGCTCTGGATGAATGGTTTTGGGGCCTCACCTTGATTGCGCCGTTTGCTGGCGCAGCTCAAGCAACGTTTTGGACGCAAGCCGTATTTCGTTGGCGGCAGGAGCGCCGCTCTCTTGGTGCAGCCCTGATTGTGGTAAGCACAGGCGTGTTGTTGATGACAGTCGTGTTCGCGTTTTTTTTCGACCGTTATTTATTGGTGCTGGTTCCTTGCGCGGCATATTTGGTCCTGCGACGCACGACACTTAACCGGGCAGGTTGGTTGGCGGCGGCCGCGGTGAGCGCCGCGTTAATGGGCTACATCGTCATTGGCATGAGTGACTATCGGGCTTGGACGACTGCGCGCTGGGACGCAGCTGAACAATTAGTCGCGCAGGGCATTGCTCCGGAAAACATCGACGGCGGGGTTGAGTGGGTGGGTTGGCATGAGTTTGAGGCTGTGTTGCCGATTGCCCGCGCTCGCGGTAGTGATATATTGGAATGGATGAAAATCAATCCCAAGACATATCTGCTCGCGTTTGAACCGCTGCCTGGTTATGCAATTGTTAAAGAAGTGAGTTACCCTGAGCCGTTTATTGATCAGACCGGACATATTTTTGTTCTGCGTCGCCAGTGAGTTACCTATGCTGCGCACTGAACGAATCTCCTATCCATTATGGCTACTGATCTTTTTGCTCACTGTACTCCTGCTCACCGCCAGCGGCCGCCTGGCGCCGCAAGACGAGGAGACCACGTATCGCACCACCGCCAACTTAATCGAGTACGGGCGCTGGACGATCACGGCACAGACGATCATCGTCGAGCCACAAGCGTATCCGGGGTTTCTACCGCAAGTTGCGTCGCGTGAGTTGCTGACCACGTGGGCCGTGCCGGGCCGCGACGGACAATTGTATCCGCAGTTCGCACCCGGCCAATCCCTGGTGGCGATTCCGCTGTATCTCATCGGCCGTTTGTTCGGGGGCGCACCGTCGTTATCGGCGGTGTTACTGACGCGCTTTACGACCTCGCTGTTCAATCCGATCCTCATCGCGCTGACGGGCTGGTTGTTGGCGCTCTTCGCCGCCCGCTTGAACTTCTCGCCTCGATTGAGCATGGCTGTGGGTTTGGCCTATGCGTTGGGCAGCATGGCTTTGCCGTACACGCGCACCTATTTTGGCGAACCGTTGATCGCCTTCATGATTGTGCTGGCGGCGTATGCGCTGTATCGCGTGAAGGCCGAGCGGATCGATCGGGTTGATATCGACCGCTGGTTGTTGGTATCGGGCAGCGCTTTGGCTATCGCGATTTTTGCCCGCGAACGATCGGCCATTATGGTCCCGGCGTTTCTGATCTATACCGCGTCGATCATCGGACGTGAGTGGCGGCGCTGGGTGCTGTGGCTGCTGCCAACGGCGATCGTCGGGCTGCTGATTGGGCTGATGAATTGGTCGCGCTACGGCTCGCCGTTGATCTTTGGTTTCTCGGCCTTGCAACATACAACGTTTAATACGCCGTTGTTGTTGGGCTTATATGGATTGCTGCTAAGCCCGGGCAAGGGGCTGCTGTTTTACAACCCGATCGTGTGGGCTGGGCTGATCGGCCTGGTGTCGATGTGGCGGCGCCGGCGAGCCGAGGCGGTGTTGTTGATCCTGATCATCGTGGCGGAGATCGGTTTCTTTGCGGTCTATGAATTCTGGACGGGCGGCTGGAATTGGGGGCCGCGCTACATCCTGCCGATTGTGCCGCTGCTGATTCTGGCGGCGGGCGCGTGGGTGCAGGCGAATCCAACGCGGGTGCGCCGCGCGAGCGTGGGGGCGCTGATCGTGATCGGGGTAGCCGTGAATCTGCCTGCGGTGGTGGTCGATCATTCGCGCTATCTGGTCGAATTTGGCGAACGTGATCCGGGGCAGTATCTCAATCGATCGATCTTGAATATGGCCGATTCGCCGTTGACGCAGCAATGGCCGAGGGTGTTTGAGATGGCGAACCTGTATGCGCAGCCCGGCACCTGGGCCGCGGCGCGCGAGGCGGCAGGCACGCAATTGCAGGCGTTTCCAGGCGGTACGGATTTGGAGACGATTAGCACCCGGCTGATGGGGCTGGATGAATTCTTCCGGTTGAATGTGCCGGACTTCTGGTTTATCCATGGGCTGTTGTTAGGCTTCCCACCGATGCCGATTGCGCTGAGTGTGTTGCTGCTGTTGAGTGTGACCGTCGTGGCAGGCCGGCGGCTGATCGTTACGTGGCGGACGGGCGTATGAAAGCCGACCTGCGAAGGGCGGCGTGGCTTCCGCCGCTGCTGCTGACGGCGATGGGCGTGGCCTACAAGCTGGGCTGGCTGGCGCTGAAGGCCGTGCCCTTCAACGGCGACGAGGCCATCGTGGCGTTGATGGCGCGGCACATCTTGCGGGGCGAACGGCCCACGTTTTTTTATGGGCAGGCGTATCTGGGCGCGACCGACGCATGGTTGGTGGCGCTGTCGTTTTCGATCTTTGGCGAGAGTGTGCTGGCGATCCGGCTGGTTCAGATCGCTTTGTTTGCGGCGTTTTTGATCACGAGTTATCTGGTGGCCCGGCGAATGGGCCTGACAGCGTGGGGTGCGCGCGCGGCGCTGCTGTGGCTGGCCCTGCCGCCGACGATGCTGACGCTGTATACGACGGCGACACTGGGCGGCTATGGCGAGACGCTGGTGCTGGGCAACATCGCGATCTTGTTGGCCGACAGTGTGAGGCATGATGCCGGAAGCAAGCTGCATCACTGGCTAATCTTGGGCGGTGTGGCTGGCTTTGGCTTATATACGTTTCCGTTGATTTTGATCTACCTCGTACCAATCGCGCTGGGGTTGCTATGGCGCAGTCGATTGGCAGCGTGGCGCGGTTATCTACTTGCGGCGCTCGGTTTCGTCATCGGCAGTGCACCGTGGTGGTGGGCGCTGATCCAGTCGGGCGGGCGCGAGTTGGCGGAGTTGGCCGGCGCGGGCGTGGCGGACACGCTCCCGGGCGCGACGTATCTTGACACGGTCGGTGTGCGCCTGCTGAATTTCTTTGTGTTTGGCGTGTTGGCGTGGTGGGGGCTGCGTTACCCGTGGTCGGGCGCCTTTGTGCTGCCGGTGATCGGTGTGGCGGTGTTGGCCGGGTATGTGGGCGCGCTGATCTATGCGGCGCGACAGGCGAAGCAGCCTGAGCAAAGTGAAACGGCAGCGAAGGCTGCGAGATTTACCCTATGGGGCATGATGGCCGTGCTGTTGATCACGTTTCTAGTCACGCCCTTTGGCGGCGATCCGTCAGGGCGTTACTTCTTGCCGTTGTATTTACCGCTGAGTATTGCAATCGCAATGGTGTTGCAAGCAATTTGCAATGTAAAAAGGACATTCGGCACCTTGCTGTTGGCGGGGATGATTGGCTACAATGTGGCAGGTACGGCGTTGGCGGCAGCCGTACAGCCGCCTGGCATCACCACGCAATTCGATCAGGTGACGTGGCTTGATCACAAGCACGATCAAGCGCTAATCGATTTTCTGCTGGCCCAGGGTGAAACGCGGGGCTACACCAATTACTGGGTGCAAACGCCGATCGCGTTTCTGTCACAAGAGCGCATCATCTTGACGGCGGCGCTGCCCTATCATCTGGACTTAGGCTACACGCCGCGCGACGATCGTTATCCGCCCTACACGCAGGCGGTGGCCCAAGCCGATCGGGCGTTTTACATCACGACGAATCATCCGCCGTTGGACGCGCTGCTTCGCGCGGGCCTGAACCGATTGGGTGTGTCATTCAAAGAACAGTCGATTGGCAATTATCAGATATTCTATGGGCTGTCGAGAAAAGTGACGCCGGACGAGTTGAAAGTCTATGACAAGATGACAAGATGACAGGATGACATCTTGCTCTTCTGAGGGGGAAGAATGGCTGCGAAGATCGAGAATCACACGGACTTGCTGGTTTACCAGAAAGCTTTTGAGGCAGCGATGCGGATTTTTGAGTTGTCGAAGTCCTTTCCGAAGGAAGAGACCTATTCGATGACGGATCAAATTCGGCGGTCTTCGCGATCGGTGTGCTCGAATGTGGCCGAAGCCTGGCGCAAGCGGCGCTACGAAGCGATGTTTATCAGCAAACTGGCTGATGCCGAAGGCGAGGCAGCGGAGACGCAAGTCTGGCTGGAGTTTGCCGTCAAGTGTAAGTATTTGAAGCGAGACGAGGCGGCGACATTGTACACAGCCTATCGTGAAGTCATCAGAACTCTGGTTGGCATGATCAACCATCCAGAAACATGGGTCATTCGCAAGCGCGGGGCAAAGTGACAAGATGACCGGATGATGCGATGACAAGATACGCGAGATCAGCATGTCATCCCTTCATCTTGTCACCTGGTCAGAGTAAACACATGGTCCTGCTGAGAAAGCTAACCCTGCCCAAACTCGTCACCCTCATCACCTTCATCGCACTGTTCGCGATGGCGGTGCGGACGGCAGTGGATACCGATATGTACTGGCACCTGCGCACGGGCCAATACATTTTGGAGACACGCAGTGTGCCGCTGGCCGATCCGTTTTCATCGACGGCGCTGGGTACGCCGTGGGTGGACGTGCACTGGCTGTCGCAAGTGATGTTGTATGTGGCCTATGCTGTGGCAAATTATGCTGGCCTGTCGTTGTTGGTCGCGGTGTTGGTCGTGATGGCGTTTGTCTTCGTGTGGAAGCAGATGTCGGGCGGGGTGTTCGTGCGTGCTTTCATCCTGGTGCTGGCAGCCGCGACCTCGGGCGCGGTGTGGACGGCGCGATCGCAGATGGCGACGTTTGTGTTGACGGCGGCCGTGGGTTATCTGTTGTATCTCTACAAATGGAAACAGACCGATCGGTTGTGGGTATTGCCGATTATCTTCGTCGTGTGGGCGAATCTGCACGGCGGCTATATCGCCGGGTTCATGCTCATCGGCGCGCTGTTGGCGGGCGAGGTAATGAATCGCGTGCTGGTGTGGCTGGGCGTGGTGCATACCGAATCGGGCGCGGCTGCCGCCAACTTCCAACTTCCAACTTCCAATTTCTTAGCCTGGCGACGCTGGCGCAAGCTGTTAATCATCACGCTTGTGTCCGTGTTCGCGCTGTTGATCAATCCGTTCACGATCGGGACGTGGCTGCTGCCGCTGAAGACGGTGAATATCGGCGTGCTGCAAGACTTCATTCAAGAGTGGCAATCCCCCAATTTTCACGAACTGTTTCAACAGCCGATGGTATGGTTGCTGCTGCTGACGCTGGTGGTCATCGGCTGGTCGGGGCGCAAACTCGATGCGACCGATGCGGTGACGGTGGCGCTGTTTGCCTACATCACGTTTCTGGCGCGGCGCAACATCGGCCTGTTTGCGCTGGTGTGTGCGCCGGTGTTGAGCCGCCACGCGGATGCGCTGTGGCAGCAGACCCGTTGGGGCGCGCGACGACTATCGAGCGGGCAGCCGGTCTTGAATGGGGTGTTACTCAGTTTGATTGCGTTGGCGGCTGCGATCAAGATCGCGCTGCCGCTGTTGCCCTCGACCCTGGCGAAAGCCGAACAGGATATTCTGCCGCTGGGGGCAGTCAACTGGATTGAGCAGAACCAGCCGGCGCGCGAGATGTTTAACTCGTACAACTGGGGCGGGTATTTGCTGTGGCGAGTGTGGCCGCAATATCCGGTGTATGCCGACGGTCGCACGGATGTGTACGACGACAAATTCCTGCGCGAGTATATGAGCGTGATGCTGGCGCAAGATGGTTGGCAGGCGGTGCTCGATCGGCGCGACGTAGGCTTTATCGTGATTGAGGCGGGCGGCGTGCTGGACACATTTTTGCGGCGCGAAGCGGACTGGCGCGAGACCTATCGCGATGATAAAGCAGTGATTTACGTTCGTGGATTATGACCGTGAATAAGTCCGTCAAAATGGTCGTGCTGATCCTGGCGGCGAGCCTGCTGCTGGCGGGCCTGGCGCTGATCCCTGCCAAAGTGGGGGAATTCGGGCGGCCCGATTTTTACCCGTACTGGGCTTCAGCGCACTTGCTCGTCAACAGGACAAATCCTTACGATTACGACGCGATTGTTGCACTGATGACGCGGGTCGTGCCAGAGCGTCAGGGGGTGGAGCAGGCGTGGAATCCTCCCTGGCTGTTGGTAGTGTTGATGCCGCTGGCGATGCTGCCGTATGATGTTGCGGCACGCATGTGGGTAGGGTTCAACCTACTGGCGATCAGCGGTGTGAGCTGGGTGGCCTGGCGCTGGATTATCGAGGATCGACAACCGCCGGTTTGGCTGCCTTTGATCGGGCTGGGCTTTTATGCCTCGCTGGTCATGATCGCAATCGGGCAAATTACCATTGTCAGCCTGTTGGGATTGATGGTGTGTCTGGCCGCGCTTCGAGCGAAGCACGATGGCTGGGCGGGAGCGGCCCTAGTGTTGACACTGGGCAAGCCTCAGTTGGTTTATCTAGCATTGCCGGTGATCCTGTTATGCGCGGCACGCCGGCGACGCTGGCGGGTGTGGGTGGGTCTGATCGGTGCGTGGCTGATAGCGTTGATCGTGGCGACGGTGTTTGCGCCAGACTGGCTGACAGGCTATTTGACGGCGACGGGCGGACACGATTTCTTTACCAAGTTATCGGCTACCGCCAGCGGCGTGCTGAAAGCCTATACCGGCAGCGATGCCCTGCGGTTTGTGGGCGCGCTGACGTTTTTGCTGATTCCGTGGCTGTTACGATTGGCTGAAAAACGGGATCGGTTGACCAGCCTGAACGTGGCATTGCTGGTCTCGGTGCCGCTGGCGCCCTACGGCTGGAGCTTCGATCAAATCGTACTGCTGCCGGCCATCGTACAGCTGGCCGCGTGGGCGCTGGAGCTCGATCGGGTGCGCCGGCGCCTTTGCGTAGGGGCATTGATCGCAATTTATGTGGCTGCATTTGCAATGAAGGTGGGTGGGTGGGGCGACTTCATCTTCGTCTGGGTGCCGATCGCGCTGGGCGGCCTGTACGCGCTGGTATATCGTGCCCGGTTCGCGCGGCCGACTGAGACGCGACTGGCGGCGCGCCCTGCGGCTGATGGGAAGTGATGATGTCTGATGCGACGGCGCGTGAACTGACGGAGATTCCCACGCACGATGCCGAAGCGGCGTTGCGCTTCTGCCGCGCGCTGGCCCAGCTGCTGGACGGCGGCAGTCTGCCCGCGCTGACGCCGGTGGCTGTGCCGCAGCCCGTGATCTCGATCGTTACACCGGTGTTTGACGAGCGTGAGAATGTGCCAATGTTGTATCAACGCCTGGTCGCCGTGCTGGAAGCGACCGCGCAGCCGTTTGAAATCGTGCTGGTGGATGATGGCAGCCGCGACGGCAGTTTAGACATCATGCGCGAGTTGGCCGCGCGAGACGCGCGCGTCGTCGTGGTGGAACTGGCGCGCAACTTCGGACACCAGGTGGCGATCAGCGCGGGGCTGGATTATGCGCGCGGCGAGGCCGTGATCGTGATGGACGCCGATCTGCAAGACCCGCCCGAAGTGCTGCCGCAGTTCATCGACAAGTGGCGCGAGGGTCACGACGTGGTGTATGCCATCCGTGAACGGCGCAAGGAAGGGCCGCTGAAACAATTCGCCTACAAGGCGTTTTACCGGCTCTTGCAGCGCATCGCCAACATTCAAATCCCGTTGGACTCCGGCGATTTCTGCATCATGGATCGCAAGGTCGTCGATCTGCTGGTGGGCATGCCGGAGCGCAATCGCTTCGTGCGCGGCATCCGCAGTTGGGTGGGGCTGGATCAAATCGGATTGGCGTATGAGCGGCAGGCGCGTTATGCGGGGCGCGAGAAATACACCTTCAGCCGATTGGTCTATCTGGCGCTCGACGGCTTGATCTCGTTTAGTTTCATTCCGCTGCGGGCAATCTCGCTGCTGGGGCTGGCGGTGTCGGCGCTGTCGATCTTTCTGGCGATCGGCTATGCCATTCAAAAAATCACCGCGGGGCTGAATCCGCCCGGCTTTGCGACGACAGTGGTGGCGATCTTCTTCCTGGCCGGGATTCAGTTGATCACCATCGGCGTGATTGGCGAATACGTGGGCCGCATCTTTGAAGAGGTCAAACGCCGCCCCTTGTATGTGGTGCGCCGGGTGACCGGAGCGGGGCGGTAGCGATGCGGCTCTTGATGCTTAACAACGAGTTTCCCCCGCTGGGCGGCGGCACCGGCACGGTCAATCGTGCTATCGTGCAGCGGCTGGCGCAGACGCCCGATCTCGAAATCGATCTGATCACTTCGGCGCTGGGCAAGCAGTTTGAGCAAGAGCCGCTGGCCGATCGTGTCGCGCTCTTCAAAGTCCCGGTCAACAATCGGAATCTGCACCACTCCAGTAATCGCGAGTTACTGGCGTATGCGGCGCGGGCGCTGCCCTTCGCGCTCAAGCGCCAGCGCGCCAAACCGTATGATTTTTGCTTCGCATGGAGCGCTGTGCCGGCGGGCGGTGTGGCGCTGGCCCTGCGCCGATTGAGCGGCTTGCGTTATCTGGTGCGTGTGTGCGGCCCGGACATTCCCGGCTTCGAGCAGCGTTATGGCCCGCTCTATCCGGTCTTGAAGCCGACGATCAAAGCGGTGTGGCACGGGGCGGAAGTTGTTGTCGCCAAGTGCGAAGGCGAAGCCGACATGATCCGGCGGATCGATCCGCGCGTCAAGATCACGCTCGTACCGAACGGCGTCGATCTGGCGGCCTTCACCCCCGCCCCGATCGACGACGGCGGCCCGCTGCGCGTTTTGTGTGTGGCGCGTTTGATCGAACGCAAAGGGCAGCACCATTTGATCGAGGCGGTGAAATGCCTGAAAGATGACGGCTTTGATATTAGGCTTGATCTGATCGGAACGGGTGATGCGCTTGAAGCGAATCAATCACAGGCGCAGCAATTGGGTGTAAGTGATCGGGTGAACTTTGTGGGCTATGTGCCGCGTGAAGACATCGCCGCACGGTATGCCGCCGCGCATGTCTTTGTGCTGCCCTCGTACAACGAAGGCATGAGCGTGGCGACGCTGGAAGCGATGGCGGCCGGGTTGCCCGTGATCATTACGCGCACCGGCGGCACACCTGAATTGGTTGGGGAAGGCGTCAACGGCCTGGCGTTTGATTGGGCGGATGTGAGCACGCTGGTCGCGCACCTCAAACGCTTCGCGCTCGATCGGGCGTTAGCTCGTTCAATGGGTACGGCTTCACGTCAACGCGCCGCCCTCTTTTCATGGGGCGCGGCGGCGCAGACGTATCTTCAGTTGTTGCGCGAATTGACGGCACACCCGATTCACTCGTCACTCGTTACTCGTCACTAGACTATGTGCGGCATTTGCGGCTACTTCTCAGCTGATGCGCCCGTCGAGCGCGAACTGTTGGAGCGCATGAACTCGACGATTGTGCATCGCGGGCCAGACTGCGACGGCTTTTTTATCGACGGGCGCGTGGGACTGGCGATGCGGCGCTTAGCCATCATCGATGTGGCGGGCGGTGATCAACCGATCGGGAACGAAGACGGCTCGATTCAGGTCGTCTACAACGGCGAGATCTATAACTATCGCGCCTTGCGCACCGAGTTGGAAGCATGCGGCCATCGCTTCACGACGAACAGCGATACCGAAGTGATCGTGCATGGCTACGAGCAGTGGGGTGACGCCATGCTGCCACGCTTCAACGGCATGTTTGCGCTGGCGCTATGGGACGGCACGCGGCGGCGCTTATTGCTGGCGCGTGACCGTATGGGCAAGAAGCCGCTGTACTGGCATCATTCCGCGCGCGGTCTGGTGTTTGGCTCGGAAGCGAAGGCCGTGCTGGCCGCGCCGTGGGTCGAACGCCAGATCGATCCGACGGCCTTGCATCATTATCTGACGCTGCAATATACGCCTGATCCGTTGACGATTTATCGTGACGTGCAGCAGTTACCGGCTGCGCATCAACTGGTGATTGAGGCTGACGGTCAGCCGCACATCTCGCGCTGGTGGCAGTTGGCCTTTGAGCCAAAGTGGACAGACGCTGAGCGGGACATCATCGAACGGGCGCGCGAGTTGTTGAGCGCGGCGGTGGAATGTCGGTTGATGTCGGAAGTGCCGCTGGGCGCCTTCTTGAGTGGCGGGCTGGATTCATCGATCGTGGTGGCGCTGATGGCCGATCGGTCGCGTGAACGGGTCAAGACGTTCTCGATCGGGTTTGAGGAAGCCGCTTATTCCGAGACAAAATACGCGCGCTTGATCGCGGATCGATATCACACCGATCACCACGAGTTTATTTTTCGGCCCGCTGATCTGGTGCGCGTGATCGAGAGCGTGATTGCGGCGGCCGATGAGCCGTTTGCCGATCCGGCGGCGCTGCCCTTGTATGAGTTGGCGCGGCAGACGCGACGGCACGTAACCGTGGCTTTGTCCGGCGATGGCGGCGATGAAACGCTGGCCGGTTATCGCCGCTACGTGTATGATGGCATCCTGCGCCCGTACGCGGCGCTGCCGCACTGGTTGACGCAGCGGGCCGTGCCTACGTTGACGCGCTGGCTGCCGGACACGGCGCGGCTGCCCGAAGATCGAAATCTGATTACGGCGCTTAAACGCCTGGGGCAGTTTTCGGCGGTGACGCCCAAAGCCTCGCTGGTGCGGTGGGGATCGTATTTTTCGCACCCGGACAAGTTGGCGCTGTACAATGATCGGTGGCGCGACGAACTGAAATCGATTGATACGGCGGAGGTGATCGCAGCGGCCTATGACGACGCGCACGCGCGCACGCGGCTCGATCGGACGCTGCACACCGATCACGTTACGTATCTGGCAGGTGATCTACTGCCCAAGACCGATCGCATGACGATGGCGCATTCGGTGGAGGCGCGCGCGCCGTTTCTGGATGCGGAGTGGGTAGAGTGGACCGCGCGCTTGCCGGGACGTTATAAGACGCGCGGCCTGAAGACCAAGTGGCTGCTGACGGCGGCGTTTGCAGATAAATTGCCGTCCGACGTGTTGAAGCGCGGCAAGCAGGGCTTCAGCCTGCCCATCGGGGTGTGGCTGCGGCGCGACTTGCACGAGTGGGCGCGTGAACGGCTGATCGGCAATCGCGCGTTGAGCGAGTGGTTCAAGCCGGCGGCGATTGACCAGTTGTTGAGCCAGCATGACAGCGGGCGCGTCAATCACGGCAAAAAGATTTGGGCGCTGCTCATGTTGGCGGTGTGGCTGGAGATTAACGAACGTGTTTGATTTTGGTGCGAACTGGCAAGCCTTTTCAGAGAAGCGCGTCAATGCCGAGCGGCTGGACGTGGCTGCACAGTCCTTGCAGAAGTTGTTGCAACGCGATGCCTTGACCGGGCTGAGTTTTCTGGATGTCGGCTGCGGCAGCGGCCTCTTCTCGATTGCCGCATATCAACTCGGTGCGGCGAAGGTGGTCGGGTTGGACATCAATCCGCGCAGCATCGCATCGTCTGCTTACAACCGCGATCGATTGACGCCGCAAGCCCCGCTTGAATTTGTCGAGATGTCTGTGCTGGATCGGGACAAACTGCGAACGCTGGGCGCATTCGACTTCGTCTATGCGTGGGGCTCCCTGCACCATACCGGCGCAATGTGGACGGCGATCGAGAACGTGCTGGATGCGGTGCGGCCGGGCGGGACATTGGTGCTGGCGATCTACAACCGGCATGGTACGTCGCGCGTGTGGCAGGTGATTAAACGAGTGTACAGCCGATTGCCGCGTTGGGCGCAATCGATCGTGGCAGTACCATTTGGCGGCGTTATCTATCTGGCGAAATTGATCGTGACGCGGCGCAATCCGTTGGAGAAACAGCGCGGCATGGACTTCTGGTACGACGTGATCGATTGGCTGGGCGGCTATCCGTATGAGTATGCCACGCGGCAAGAGATCGAAGCGTTTGTAACGGCGCGGGGCTTCACACTCGTACGAAGTGTGCCCGCGCAAGTGCCGACGGGCTGTAATGAGTTCGTGTTTGAGAGGAACTGAAGTCATTATGGGCGTGTTAAGTGCGGGGCAGTACGATCACGGTTGGGAATTGCAATGGGACGATATGAAAAAGTATGGCCCATTTGCACGACATCTGCGCCGTCTGATCTTGTCCATGATTCAGCCGTTTCAGTTTGACTCGGTGTTGGACGTCAGTTGCGGGCAGGGCGCGCTGTTGATGGACATCGCCGAACGGTTTCCACACGTTCAACTATGCGGCACGGAACTGTCGGCGGCGGCGCTGACGCTCACTCGGCAGCGCTTGCCACACGGTCAGTTCTGGCCGCTCGATTTGGAACAAGCGTGTTTGCCGCAGCAATTCGATCTGGTGACGTGTAGCGAGGTCTTAGAGCATATCCTCGATGATGTGGCAGCAATTCAGCATCTGGCCGCCATGACGCGACGCTATGTGTTGATCTCAGTGCCACAGGGCCGCATGCGGTCGCGCGAACCGGCGGCCTTTGGGCATGTGCGCAACTATGCGCGCGGCGAACTGGTGCAGAAGCTAGAGCACGCGCAGCTGCGTGTCGTGCGCACGCTAGAATGGGGCTTCCCGTTCTATTCGCCGTTGTATCGTGATTTGATGAATTTGACCGGCGGCAAAGGGACCACTGGCCGGTACAGTACGGGACAAAAATTAATCGCACAGCTGGTTTACGCAGTATTTAGACTTAACTCGGCCCGGCGCGGCGATGAGCTTGTGGTGTTAGCGGAAAGGCACCTGTCAGGCAATGATGCACATGCGTAATGCGTGGCTTGATTACGCGCGCTATGTCGGACAGATGCTGTCCGGCTTTCGCGTGCAGCACGAGCAACGTTTGGCAGAGCTGCGGGTATACGATGTTGAGCCGCTGCTCGATTTGAGCCAGCCGCAACGCGTGCTCGATCTGGCCAACGGGCGGCTGCGGCCACAATATACTCTGTTGCGCGGCGCGGGCCATCGGGTGATTGGCATCGATCTGGTGAATCGGCCCAGTGCGGATTGGACAGACCGCAGCTACCGGGTGGCGCGGTGGCTCTATCGGCAGCGGCAGCCGCAGTCAGTGCGTGTTCGGCGGGACGACCTGCTAGTCTGTGGCAATGTGAATACGCTGCCCTTTGGCTCAGGTGCGTTTGATCTGGTCACGTCGATTGCGGCTTTTGAGCATTTTCTCGATGTGCCCAGCGTGGTGGTCGAGAGTGCGCGAGTGTTGCGATCGGGCGGCGTGGCGTGGGTGATGATTCATGCTTTCACGTGCCCCTCTGGCGGGCACAATGTCAGTTTGTCGCAGATTCCGTTACGCCATATCCCGGCCGGGATCGATCCGTGGGATCATCTACGGCAGCGCGCGCTGCCATTTCATGTGCCGTTGAATGAGTGGCGGATTCAACAATACGTCGACGAATTTGCCAAACACTTTGAGATTGTGAAACAGTACTGCGCCTTGCGCGAAGGCGAAGACTTGTTGACGCCAGCGATTGAACGTGAATTAGCGGCGTACAGTCGCGACGAGTTGACCTGCAGCGCGTACGTGATCGTGGCGCGTAAACGATCATGACCAGGCGGGCTATGTTCCAGCGGGTTAGTCTCAGTGTCCTGATGTTCACCGCGATCGGGCTTGGCGCAGCGATCGACCTCGAGCGTGTGCCGCCCGCGGGTTGGGATGAAGGCTGGACGATGAATGTAGCTCGCAATTGGGTGGAGCTGGGGCATTACGGCCAATCGCTTATCGGCCAGCCTGCGCCGCCCGGTTTAACCGCCGCGTTTCCGACGGCGGCAGCTGTCGCGCTGAGTTTCAAACTGTTTGGCGTGGGCATTTGGCAGGGGCGGCTGGCGACGGTGGTCTGTACCTGGCTGGCGCTGGCCGTGTGGTGGGGGGTGGCTAAACGCGCTTCGAATTCTTTAACAGCGCTGGTTGCCCTGGGCGTGCTGCTGTTGGCGCAATCTGATCCAGCGTTGCACCCGATTATGACCGGGCGACAGGTGCTGGCTGAACCGCTGATGATGGCATTCTTGCTGATCGGTTACGCTAGCATGACGCAAGCACTTGCTACAACGCGTGCCCGATCGATCGGCTGGCTGCTGATCGCGATCGGGGTGTGGAGCGTGGCGCTGATCGCGAAGGCGCAACCGTTGCCGTTCTGGACCTTGTCGCTACTCGTACCGATCGGGTGGTTGCTGTTGCGCCGGCAATGGCGAACCAGTGCGTGGCTGTTGATGGCGCTGATCGGCTCGCTGTTGGGCAGGCAGTTGTTGCCCGGTCTGATCGAAGCTATCACGCAGCAGACGATTGCGGGGCAACCGTTGGTGGGGCTAACCGAGGTGACGGCGTTGGTGCTATTGCCGCCAGTGCGACTACTGGCGCTGGTGCTGGTGGCGCAGATCGCGCTGCCAACGGTGATCGGGTTGGTTCATGCGGTTCGTCAGCAAGCGCGCGCCTGGCGTGCTCCGGTCGATGATTGGGCCGGGGCAATCTTGCGCGCCATGCTGCTGATCTTCGCGGGCAGCTGGTTAGTCTGGTATATGTTTTTGTCGCGCGGCTCGGTGCGTTATGCGTTTCCGGCGGTATTTGTGGGCAGCCTGTTCGTCGCACAACTGCTGAGCACGATCACGTCCGGTTTTCAGATGCGCCAGTGGATGAAGCGCCTTGGCGCGGAG
>JACRBO010000287.1 GCA_016219235.1 Chloroflexota bacterium | reverse complement strand
GCTAATGGTATAATGCTGAGCGACAATCGATAGAGGTCGTTCGGCCCTCGCATTCATCCGGACACGGTGGAGACGGTCACAAAGCTATGAGTGGCCGTCTTTTCTTGTTGCCCCATCAATCCCTTTACAGCAGGAGGTTGTCATGAAAACGGTAGTCGCTGCCGCCCTAGGCGAGTGTGTCCACGTGGCCGGCGTGATGAACTTTCTGCGGCTGGCGGAAGCCGCCGGGTGGCGCACGGTGTTTCTAGGCCCGGCCGTGCCCATTTCGCAGCTGCTTCAGGCTGCGCAAGACGAGCAGGCAGATTTGATCGGCGTGTCCTATCGACTGACACCCGAAACGGGTGAGCGCCTGCTGGGCGAATTCGACGAAGCCGCCGATGCCCTGCACGCGCGCGGCGTGCGCTTTGCCTTTGGCGGCACGCCGCCGGTCGCTGAACGTGTGCGGCAACTGGGCTTTTTCGAGCGGATCTTTGATGGCAGCGAACCGAACGAGCACATGCTGGCCTATCTCAAGGGTCAACCCACCGCCGGTCAAACCGCCGCCGATTATCCCCAGACCACGATCGAGCGCATCCAGTGGAAAGCGCCGTATCCGCTCATTCGCCATCATTTCGGTTTGCCGTCATTAGATGCCACGCGCGAGGGAATTATCGAGATCTCAAAAGCGCACGTGCTGGACGTAGTCTCGCTAGGCATCGATCAAGACGCGCAGGCGAACTTCTTCCGGCCCGATCGGCAGGATGCGCGCCGACGGGGCGCAGGCGGCGTGCCCGTGCGCAGCGCCGAGGATTATCGCGCGTTGTATGCGGCCAGTCGGCGCGGCAATTTCCCACTGCTGCGCACCTACTCCGGCACCGATGATTTCATCCGCCTGGCAGAGATGTATGTGGACACGATCAACATCGCCTGGTGCGCCATTCCGCTGTTCTGGTTCAATCAGATGGACGGGCGCGGGCCGTGGGCTGTGGCCGGTTCGATCGGCGAACATCAGACTGTGATGAAATACTACGGCGAACGCGGCATCCCCGTCGAATTGAATGAGCCGCATCATTGGGGCATGCGCGATGCCGCCGATGTGGTGTGCGTGGTGTCGGCGTATTTGTCAGCCTACAACGCGCGCGCTTTCGGCGTCGGCGACTATATCGCGCAGTTCATGTTCAACAGCCCGTCCGGCTTATCGGATGCGATGGACTTAGCCAAGATGCTGGCGATGATCGATCTGATCGAACCGCTGGCCGGACCGGATTTTCGCATCTGGAAACAGACGCGCACGGGCCTGCTCAGTTACCCGCTCGATCGGGACGCGGCGCGCGCGCATCTGGCGGCCAGCGTGTATGTGCAAATGGCGCTGCGACCGCACATCGTGCACGTGGTCGGGTATACTGAAGCCGATCATGCTGCCACCGCCGACGATGTGATCGAGTCGTGCAACCTAGCGCGGCGGGCGATCGATAATGCGTTGCGCGGCGCGCCAGACATGACGGCTGATCCGCAGATTCAGGCGCGACGCCAACAGCTGGTGGCTGAGGCTAAACAGCTGTTGGCCGCGATCGCGTCGATCGCCGATCGAGCGGTGGTTGATCCGTTGATCGATCCGCGGACGCTGGCCCGCTCGATCGAACTCGGTTACCTCGACGCCCCGCAACTGCGCAATAATCGTTTTGCGCGCGGGCAGGCACTGACGCGAATTGTCAATGGCGCCTGTGTGGCCGTGGATGCACAGGGACGAATTATGGCCGAGCGTGATCGCCTGGCACATCTTTTATAGGAGATTCTGGCATGACAATGGAGACACGTTATACGGTAATTGGCGCCGGCAACGGCGGCCGGGCGATGGCCGCCCATCTGGCCTTGATGGGCTTTCCCGTGGTGCTCTACAATCGCACGCCCGAACACATCGCCGCGTTGAAGGCGCGCGGCGGCATCGATCTGGAAAGCTATGATGGCGGACCGCACGGTTTTGGCAAACTGGTCGCAGCCACCTCGGATATGAAGGCCGCAGTGGATCACGCCGACGTGTTGATGGTGGTGGTGCCGTCGTCGGCGCACGCCGATGTCGCCAAAGCGGCTGCGCCGTATCTGCGCAGCGGCCAGATTATGATTCTGCATCCGGGCCGGACCTGTGGCGCGATCGAAGTGGCCAAGGCGCTGTGTGATGCCGGTTGCCTGGCCGATGTGACAGTGGCCGAAGCCGGGACGTTCATCTATGCCAGCCGATCAGATGGCCCGGCCCAGTCGCGCATCTTTCGCGTCAAAGAGGCGCTGCCGCTGGCGGCGCTGCCCGCCACGCGTACCGCGCAAGTGCTGGAGGCTATTCATCCGGCCTATCCGCAGTTCATCGACGGGATCAACGTGCTGCACACCGGCCTGGATAACATGGGCGCAGTGTTTCATCCGGCGTTGACGTTGTTGAACGCCGGGCGCATCGAATCGACGCGCGGCGATTTTGAGTTTTATATCGAAGGCGTTACGCCGTCCGTAGCGCGGGTGCTGGAAGTGGTCGATCGTGAACGGGTGACGGTGGCCTCGTCGCTGGGCATCCGCGCGCAGACGGCGATGGAGTGGTTGAAGATGGCCTACGACGCCATCGGCAGCGATTTGAACGAGACCATTCACAATCAGCCCGGCTACTACGGCATCAAAGCGCCCGCGACATTGAATCACCGCTATCTGTTTGAAGACATCCCGATGAGCCTGGTGCCGATCGCGGCCCTGGGCCAGCGTTACGGCGTATCGACCGGCGGCATCGACGCGATCATCAAACTGGCCTGTATCATTCATCGCACCGATTACTGGCGGCGCGGACGCACGCTGGAGAAACTGGGCATCGCCCAACTCAGCGTCAGCGAACTGACGCGCTACGTCAACGATGGCGTGCGGGATTAAGGATAAGTCATGTGTGGCATAGCCGGATCACTTAAAGCAACCGCAACCGACGACGTGCAGCGCATGCTGACGCGGCTGCGACATCGCGGGCCAGATGGGTCGGGGCTGGATGACACGCCGCTAGGCAGCCTGGGGCATACGCGATTGGCGATTCTGGATGTAGCAGGCGGCCGCCAACCGATCCATTTTCAAGCGTACTCGATCAGTTTCAATGGCGAGATTTACAATCATCAAACGCTGCGTCAGCAGTATCTGACTGATCTGTCCGCGCAGACGCGCACCGACACGGAAGTGATTGTGCAGTTGTATGCGCGATTGGGGCCGCGCTGTGTGGAGCAGTTGGACGGCATGTTCGCGCTGGCGATTATTGGCCCGGACGAGTTCTTTCTGGCGCGCGACCCGATTGGTATCAAGCCGTTGTACACGGCGCATCGCGGTGACACACTGTTCTTCGCGTCGGAGATCAAGGCGTTGACGGACGTGGCCGACGACATTCGCGAGTTTCCGCCCGGCCACTGGTATCACTCGCAACTGGGGCTGCGCCAGTACTATGCAGTGGGGCAGGACCTGGCGCTGTTGGACGACAATGTGATTAACGAACTGCGCACCCTCACCAGCGACGATCAAGTGCTGCCCGTCATTCGTCACACGCTGCACGCCGCCGTGCAGAAGCGCCTGATGTCTGACGTGCCGCTGGGCGTGAGCTTAAGCGGCGGGCTGGACAGCAGCTTGGTGGCGCTGCTGGCCCGGCGCGATCACGAACAGATCAACACGTTTGCCGTCGGCGTGGAAGGCAGTTCGGACCTGGCAGCGGCGCGCGAGGTGGCGCAGTTTTTGGGCACGCGTCATCACGAGCGGATCTACACCGAGCGCGACATGGTTGACGCGCTGCCTCAAGTGTTGTATTACCTGGAATCGTTTGATCCGGCGCTGGTGCGCAGCGCCATGCCCAACTACTTTCTGGCGCAGTTGTGCGCCGAACACGTCAAAGTCTTTTTGACCGGCGAAGGCGCCGACGAACTGTACGCAGGTTATGATTACCTGGCGCAGTTCGATCAACCCGATGCGCTGCATGCCGAGTTAGTCCACATCATCGGCGCGCTGCACAATACCAATCTGCAACGCGCCGATCGGATGTCGATGGCCCACGGGCTGGAGGCGCGCGTGCCGTTTCTGGATGTGCGCTCGATCGCGCTGGCGCTGGGCCTGCCGGCGGTGTGGAAGATGCGGGGCGAGGGGCGGCCCGCCAAAGCCTTGCTGCGCCGCGCCTTTGCCGATCAATTGCCCACGGCGATCATCAATCGACCGAAAGAAAAATTCTCCAAGGGGGCAGGCTCGTCTGAGATCATCGCGCAGCGCGCGGAGGCCACGATCACCGATCGGGAGTTGGCGGATGAACGCCGGCGTTTCGCTCAAGCGTGGAATTATCACCTGCCCAACAAAGAAGCGTTGTATTACTATCGCGTGCTGCGCGACTCGTATCAAGACGATTGGATTCTGCCCAACATGGGACACAGCCGGAGCCTATGAACCCACTCTTCAACATCGAGCCTGAGGTTTATGCGGGCGTGATTCTGCCCGTCATCATCTTTTTCGCCCGCATTGTCGATGTGTCGCTGGGCACGCTGCGCATTGCCTTCATCGCGCGCGGCCATCGCTACTTGGCGCCGCTGGTGGGCTTCTTTGAGGTGTTCATCTGGATCGTCGTCATCGGCCAGATCGTGCAGAACTTGCACAGCCTCGTCTCGTATCTGGCGTATGCGGCTGGCTTCGCGTCGGGCAGTTACGTGGGCCTGTTGTTGGAGGCTAAGTTCGCGATCGGGACGTTGATCGTGCGCGTCATCACGCCCACCGACGCCGGCGTACTGATCGAGCAGCTGCACGCGGCCGGCTACGGCGTGACCAGTCTGGACGCGCACGGCTCGACGGGCGACATGACGTTGATCTTTACGGTGGTCAGGCGGCGGGCTTTGCCGGACGTGATAAACCTGATCAACGAGGTGACACCCAAAGCGTTTGTGACCGTGGAAGAAGTCCGCTCGTTTCAAGAGGGGATTTTTCCGGCCCGGGCGCACTCGTTTCCCGGCCCGCTGGCGCGGCGCAAAGCGAAGTGACCTGAATTGATATAAGATTTGTCAGCCGCACCTGACAGGACGAGGACCAACGGCGAAAGAATTAATCGCCGAAGTAGAGGGTATTACGCAAAACTGTAGGGCGAGCTCAAGGCGGACACTTGCACCCACTGCGTGCAGTGCGGTGTGACAATCCGCTGTTCCGAACGTGCAGATCGACGCAGGGCGCTACGACTACCTCACCGGCCGGCGGCGCAAGGCGTATGAGATCAAACGCCGGCGGCCATGCTGTTTCGTGCAACCGCATTGGTCGGCTTGAAAGATCAGTCGTTCGAAGATAAACGACGCACGTTAGAACTTCTTCAAGTCAAAGCAGTCGTTCACAACGGGGAGGTTAGTGTGAGCTGTCGCCTGCCTACATCTTTCCCATCATCATTTGACCGTCAAACGGCTTTCGATTAGGCCCGACATACGACTCGGGATCTTCCTCAAACGTAAACTTGCAGCCCGGCGCGCAGAAGTAATACGTTTCATCTTTGTACTCTGCCTTGAACTTCGCCGTCTTTTCGTCCACTTCCATGCCACAGACTGGATCGATTGCCATGCTTGCCTCCTGATGAAAGTTGTGAGTAGACAAGGAAACAAGTAGACAAGGCCACACCGCGTCTTTCCTTGTCTACTTGCTTACTTGTTTCCTTGCACTTTAAGTCCCCGCAGCCGCAGCGAATTACTGACGACAAAAACGCTGCTAAACGCCATCGCACCCGCCGCCATCATCGGCACTAACGCGCCGAGCGCCGCCACTGGAATAAGCACCACGTTGTAGAAAAACGCCCAGAACAAGTTTTGCTTGATCGTTCTGAGTGTACCACGGCTTAGCGAGATGGCACGGGGCAGCCCGCGCAGATCACCCGACATCAACGTGACGTCGGCGGCCTCGATTGCGATGTCGGTGCCGGTGCCGATCGCGATGCCGACATGCGCCTGCGCCAGCGCGGGCGCATCATTGATGCCATCGCCCACCATCGCCACGATCTTGCCGTCCGATTGTAGTTGCTTCACATTCGCGGCCTTGTCGCCGGGCAGCACTTCAGCCAACACCCGATCGACGCCCACCTGTTTCGCAATCGCTTCGGCGGTCTGGCGATTGTCACCCGTGATCATGACGACTTCCACGCCCAGGGCGTGCAGCGCAGCGATGGCGTCCTTCGAGCCGGGCTTAACGATGTCGGCCACCGCGATGACGCCCGCTGCCTGGCCGTCCACGGCCAACACCATAGCCGTTTTGGCTTCGGTCTGCAAGCGCTCGACCACCGGCTTCAGACCGTTCAGTTGCACGTTCTGTTCGTTCATAAGCGCGAGGTTGCCTAACAACACGCTTTGCCCGTCGATCACGGCCGATACGCCGCGCCCTGTCAGCGATTGGAAACCCTGCGGCTCGACCAGTGTCTGCCCCTTAGCTGCTTCGACAATCGCGGCCGCCAGGGGATGTTCGCTCACGTTCTCGATCGATCCCGCCAACCTTAGCAATTGATCGTTGTTAATGGTTGCGTGATCATTGACGAAGATGTCTGTCACGGTGGGCTTGCCTTCTGTAATCGTGCCGGTCTTATCCAGCACCACCACCTTCGCGCCGCCCAATCGCTCCAGCGCGGTGCTGTTCTTGAACAACACCCCATGTTCCGCACCTTTGCCGGTGCCCACCATCACCGCCGTAGGCGTGGCCAGGCCCATCGCGCACGGACAGGCGATGACCAGCACGGCCACCGCCGCCAACATCGCCAGCGTAAACCCGCCCGCCGGATCAAACACCAGATGCCCGATGAACGTCAACGCGGCGGTAACGATCACCGCCGGCACGAACCACGCCGACACCTGATCGGCCAACTTTTGGATCGGCGCTTTGGAACCCTGCGCCTGTTCGACCAGTTTCACAATCTGCGCCAGCACCGTGTTTTTGCCGACCTGCGTGGCTTCGAACTTCAACAGCCCCTGCTTATTGATGGTCGCGCCGACAACCTTATCCCCCGCCTGCTTCTCCACCGGCAAACTCTCACCGGTAATCATCGACTCGTCCACATTCGATCGGCCCGCGCTGACCACGCCGTCCACCGGAATCTTCTCGCCCGGCCTGACGATCACGGTATCGCCGACGCGCACATCGTCAATGTCGATGTCCAGCTCAACACCATCGCGTATGATGCGCGCCGTTGTGGCGCGCAGCCCCATCAACTTCTTCAGCGCCTCACTGGTGCGGCCTTTGGCTTTCGCTTCGAGATACTTGCCCAGCACGATCAACGTGATGATCACCGCCGCCGTCTCAAAATACAGGTGCGCGCTGTACAAACCCAGCAGCGGACCGAAGCTGTAGAAGTAGGCCACACTGGACCCCATCACCACCAGCACATCCATATTGGCCGCGCGATTCTTCAACGCCTTCCACGCGCCAACATAGAAATCCTTGCCGACGTAAAACTGGACCGGCGTCGCCAGCGCAGCCAACACCCACCAGCTGCCCGGCCACATATAGAACCGATCGAGCACCTCGGACATGCCGATCAGATTCGCGTGCATGGCATCTTTCAACATGGACAGCACAAACAGCGGGAGCGTGAAGACGAGGCCAACGATCAGGCGCTTCCGTTGGTGGCGAAACTCGGTTTCGCGTGCGACTGCTTCAGCATCCTCACTCGATGCGCCCTCGACCACAATCGCCTTGAAGCCCGCCGCCACGATCGCCCGGCGCAGATCGCCCTGCCCGACCATCGTCGGCAGATACTGCACGCTGGCCTTGTTGGTTACGCTGGAGACGTTGGCCGTCAGAATGCCGTCCATCTTCTGCAAGGCTTTTTCCAGCGCACGGGCGTCCGTTTCATCGTGCAGACCCTGCAACGGCAGATCGACATCGGCGGTGGCCACGCCATAGCCGATGTCGCCAATCCGCGCGATGATCTGATCCTGTGACAGCACGGCCGGATCATACGTCCACGTGCCGCGCTCACTGGCCAGATTTACGTTTGCCTGCTCAATGCCCGGCATTTTGGCCGTCACGCGCTCGATGGTCGCCACGCAGTTAGCGCACGTCATACCGGTGATGGGCACCGTTAATTGTTTGGTTGTCATAGTCTGACCCGTATTTCGTAGTACGTGGTGCGTGGTGCGTATCCCGGCCACGCATTCCATCGATCATTGATCATTGCACATTGTTCATTGCTAAATCTTCTGCGCCATCTCAAACACATCCACGATCTCACCCAGCACGCGCTCACGCTCTTGCTTATCGTCGCCGCGCACAGCCTCGATGACACACGTGTTCAGATGGTTCTCCAGGATCAAATCATTGACTTTGTTCAACGCCGCCTGCACGGCTTGCACCTGCTTGATGATGTCAATGCAATAGGCATCCTCGTTCACCATCCGTTCGATGCCGGCCACATGTCCGGCAATGCTCTTCAGGCGCTTGATCACGATGGTTTGATGTTCGCTGTTCATGATTGATCCCCCTCCCCCCCGGTGGGGGATATTGCAGTCAAGTTATACCAGCCCGATCGGGTTCCGTCAAGCCTGTCAAATGTCACCCCTTTGCCCCTTTGCCGGTGGTATAATCGATGTGGCAGTGAGATTGTGCCCAAAGGAACACCCGTGGCCGGCCCTGAAGACCTGAAGAAAATCCTCGCGCAAGCGACCACCATTGCCCAACTGGGCGTGTCCTCATCGCTGGCCGTTGATCTGATCTATCGCATCCTGTTCACCGAAGGCGACGTCAACGTCGGCCGCATCGTCGAGGTGACGCGCCTGTACCCGCAGATCGTCGACGATCTGATGGCCGACCTGCAGCACGATCATCTGGTGGAAGTGGTGAAAGCCGGCGCCCTGCGGGTCAGCTATACCTATCGGCTGACCGACGAAGGCGCCAGTCGCGCCCGCGATGCGATGGCGCGTACCCAGTACGTCGGCCCGTTCCCCGTCGAGATTGACGCGTATCGCAAAGCCGTCATCGCGCAGACCAACGATCGGCGCCGACTGGGACCGGCTGAAGTCAAGCAGGCCCTGGCGCACCTCACCCTCCCCGAACAATTTCACCGCCGCATCGGTCCGGCCATCAACTCCGGCTCATCGCTCTTCCTGTACGGCCCGCCCGGCAACGGCAAGACGACAGTGGCACAGGCTATCGCCAAACTGCTCGGCGGCAGCGATCCGATCTGGCTGCCCTACGCCATCACCATCGGCGGACAGATCATTCAGGTTCACGACCCCATGGTGCACGTGCCGTTTCGCAGCGCAGGGGAGAGTGAAAGCCCAACCGGCAAGACCAGTTTCATCGGCGTGGACAAGCGGTGGGGATTGTTTCAACGGCCCGGGGTGATGGTGGGTGGCGAGCTTACGCTGGAAGCGCTGGAACTGCGCTTTGAGCCGGTCACTAAAATCTACGAAGCCCCGCTGCAACTCAAGGCCAACGGCGGCATGTTCCTCATCGACGATTTTGGCCGCCAGACCATCAGTCCGCAACAGCTGCTCAATCGCTGGATTGTGCCACTGGAAACCCGGATTGATTTTCTGCGGCTCTATTCAGGGCAAACGCTGGAAATACCGTTCCGCCAGTTGATCGTCTTCGCTACCAACCTCGATCCCAGCGCGTTGGTCGACGCCGCGTTTCTGCGCCGCATTCAAATGAAAGTGGAACTGGGTGCGCCGGACGAGAAGATGTTTTACCAGATCATGACGCAGATGTGCCAGCACTACAAGATTCCGCTGGACAAAGCGGGTTTCGTGCATTTACTGCAGAGGTGGTATCGCGATGCCAAACGGCCCATGCAGTCCGTACACCCGCGCGATCTGCTTAAGACCATCCTCGCCATCGCCGACTATGCGGGCATTACCCCCGAGATGACGCCGGACCTCATCGACGAAGCGTGCAGCTGCTACTTCGTCGACAGCGCCACACCGGTCTAGGCCGACGGATAGCGTTGCTGCAAATAGCGCAGCGCCACCGGCTCGATCTGATCCGTTCCCAACGGCCAGCGATCTTCCAGGTTCTCCGTGCCGATCAACGCTTCAACCGCCGCGCGCGTCGCCGCATCATACTCGCCCGTAATCGCGCCCCGATAGTGCCCGCTGCGCTGCGCGAGCCGCTGCAACTCGCGCGCCAGCGCCGCATCGATCGCGATCAGCGTCGCCGGATCGGGCTTTGCAAAATAAAGATGATGCAGTTCCAGAATCCGCTGCAACCGCTCGATCGGTCTCGGATCGTCGTCGACCCGCAAATCCAGATAGCGATCGTTGAAGCCCGCGTAGCCGCCGCGTTCACGCACCACCAGCACCGCCGCGCTTTGCTGCCCGCGTCGATCGCCGCCCGCCGCCTGCCCGGCCGCGAGGGCCGCCACCAGCCGATCGGCCAGTTCACTCGACGCCGCTTCAAAGCCGCGCGCGATGGCTTTCACCGTTTCTTCACCGACGAGAATATTGCCCTGCACGGCGTATCCGTTCCCGATCAGGCCGCCCGCCCACGCATGACAGTCTTTGCCCGTAAACGTCGCCGCCCCGCCGTGTTGATCGATCACGCCGACCTGTCGATGCTCGCGGCCGTCGTCGTCAGCCAACAATCGATCGAGCGTTTCCTGCGCACTCAGTCCAGTCGATAACAGCGCCAGCCCTTGCGGCCCGAACGATGTGTTGGCATACGATTGGGTCGCAATCGCACCGGCGTTGGCCTGCGTCCACGGCACCACCGCGCCCACCGCCAGAAACTTGCTCTGGGTCGCCACGCCCCACGCTTTGGCCGTTGCATCATAAGCCACAATCGAATACGTCATGGTTCGCTCCGATCAAGCGTTTGCATCAAGGCCAGCGTCAGCATAAACACGAACGATAAATCGACCACGAAGTAGGCCGCATCGACGAGACCGTGCGCAAGGAAGTCGATCATGGAAGCCATGAGGCCAATGCACAATGCACAATTCTCAATGCTCAATGTTCGCGCACGCCGCAACACTGTGAAAGCCACCCGCCAGAAGGCCAGTTGCAGGCCAACAAACGCTGCCAATCCCAACAGACCCAGTCGCGCCGCGAAATCCAGCAGCACGTTGTGCGGATGCGACAACGACGGTTCCTGCCACGCTTCGGGTCGCAGATACCGGCCGCGATAGGCGTACAGGAAATTGTCCGGCCCCACGCCCAGCCACGGCCTGTCGCCAATTAAATCGAGCGCGCTCTTCCACAGGGCCACACGAAAGAACGAGGTACCGCCTTCGCCGTTGAATAAGGCTTGAATTCGCGGCGAATTCAGCAGCGGAATCGCGGCCACGCCCGCCAGCACCAGCGCGCCGATCGACGCCCACAACCAGCGCCCGCCCGCCAGCAGTCCAATCGCCAGGATCGAGGCGGGCACGCCCATCAACAGCGCGCCGCGCGATTGACTCAAGACCAGTGCGATCACGATTGGGACAAGCGCAAACCCATACCACACTCGTCGCCGCAAACCGCGCCCCAAAGCGGCCACGGCCAACCCGATCGGCAGTACGCGCCCCAGGAACAGGCCGACGTTGTTAGGCGAACCGTACACGCTCCGCAAGCGCAGCGTGCCTTCTTCTGCCGTGATGAGGTTGAGGCCAAACGTGTACTGCACCAACCCGATCATGGCGACGAGCACGCCCGCCACGATCAGCGCATCCACGAGGCGCCAGATCGCTTTGTCGTCCAACTTCGCCGCGCGGATCAGCGCATAGTAGATCACAGGCTCGAAAATGATCACGCGCAGTTCGCGCAGCGCAAACACTTTGTAGTCGGCAAACAGCGTGGACGCGATGGAGACGAGCAGGAAGGCAAGAACGGACCAGTCGAGAAGCGTGATGCGTGATGCGTGATGCGTGATGCGTAATGAACGTGTTTGTCTCACGGACCACGTCCCACGCACCACGCATGCAATCACGCACATCACCAGCACCAACTCGCTCATCGAAAAGGCGGATTCGAACAGCTGGCGCGGCAGCATGAAGAACGGCGCGAACAAGACCACCAACGCCAGGCCCAGATCGAGCCGCAGGATCACCAGCACCAGCAAGACGAGGCCGCTGATGATCGTCAGGATCAGCCACGGCGACACGTAGAAGATCGTGGCCGCCGCCAGTGTGGCGAGGATGTTGGCCGCGTCCCCGGCCCGTCGATAGGCTGCCGCGATGTCCACACCCCACGTCAGCCACGCCGAGCCGTACACGATCAACGCCGTGATCACCGTCAGCGCAATCTGCTTGCCGCTGCTCAGCCGCGCATAGGCCGCCGAGATCACGCCGCCGACTTCACGCCAGCGCACGCGCCGCGCGTTGCGCCATGCGCCGAAAGCACAGACCAACCCCAGCACACTTAGTGCGCCGTAGGTCGAATTCAACACGCTGCGATCATCTTCACGCCCCACGCTCCAGCCGATGAACGACCATTGATTCCAACCGCGCTCAGTGACGATGGTGACGACGTGTTCGCCGTTGCTCAAGCCATAGGCTATCGGCAGCGTTTGCACATCGGTTTGATTGATCTCCGGCGGGATCAGTTGCAGATACGCGCCGCGATCATCACGCGGCAAAGCGTTGGCCGGTTGACCGTCGATGGTGATAGACAGGCTGGCGCGATCGGCCGCGCGCCGCACGCGCAAAGCCAATGACGTGCCCACAAGTTTGAATGAGACGCTGTCGCCGCTGGCGCTCCAATCTGCGCCCAGTTCGCTGAAGCGCCACTCGCCCGTAAACGTCGCGGCGGGATTGGGAACGTAATCGGGACCGCCGGCCCGCGTTTGCAGCGCGGCGGGATAGTAGCCAACGCTTGAAGTGACGACGAGGCTTTGCCCTAAATTCGGATTGTCCTTGATCGAGAAGCCCCAGCGCGGATCGGTCGATGGCACATCAGGCTCCCAATTCTCCAGCACCATCACGCCCGTCCACGTCCACGCTTCGGCGGCATGTTGCAGCGCGCCGCGCGCATAATCGATCTGTTGTCCGGGTGTGACCCGCCCCCAGATCGAATTAGCCGCCGTGTTCCACCCGAAGTGACTGGCCCACAAGGCTTTGCCTGCATCGCCGTGCGAGATCATCTCCTCGCGCAGCAGCACAAAGTGCTGAAAATTCAGGATGCTAGAGTTGATGCGGGCATCGTCCGGGCCGCTGTCAAAGCCATACGGTTTGCCCGCGACCACGTCGAACAGATCACGCGCGCCCGCTTCGTACAGTCGGCGCATGAAGAGCCAATCAGCCAGGTTGCGCGGCCCGGTCTCTACCGTCGGCGCGAGTCCGGCCAGAATGATCGTGGCCGTCGGATCGACTTGTTTGATCGCGTCGCGCGTCTGGCGTAAAAGTTCGGCATACGCCACCGGATTGACATCGCCGCCCCAGCGATCACCTAAGTTAGGTTCGTCCCAGATTTGATAGTAGTCGATGCGGTCGCCGTAGCGCAAGGCGAACAGACGCGCAAAGTTGGCGAATTGGAGAGTGGATGTTGGAGGTTGGAGATTGGAAGCACTTGCCCACAAGGGCGCGGTGTCTAAAACGGCGATGAGGTGAAAGTCTTTGGATTGGGTGACGATTTGATCCCACTTCGTCCAATCGAATTGGCCCTCTTCAACTTCGATCTGTGACCACGGAAAAACCTGTCGCAGCCACGTAAAGCCAGCGGCCTTGATCTGCGCGAGGTTGTCTTGCAATGCGGCGTCGTCGTATTGCTCCAGCGCCACATTGACGCCTGCGCCGCGTTCAGCGGGTTCGATCGGGCCGGGAAAACCGATCGTGATACCGCGCAGCCGCTGGCCCTGATCGAGCGTAACGGCCAGGATCGCCCCGAGACTGACGGTGACGCCGAGCAGACATAGAATCAACAGTGTGAATGACTGTCGGTTTTTCACGTTTTCAAGCCGAAACGCCCGCCTCATGACCGATCACCAATTACCAGTTACCAATTACCAATTGCCTCAGTCCGATCAGTTATCTGGCCCAGCGCGGCCGCGAGATGGTGCCATCGGCCGTCAGGCGCCGCGCGAGATTGGTGCTGAGGTTGAGCGTGTACAGATCGCCCTGATAGATGATGAGCAGGTTGCGGCCATCGGGCGACGCGGTAAATTCCGGCAAGCCATCCAGACCCACGGCTTCGGCGGCGGGAAAGAGCGACGACCGATTGCTGCCGTCGCGATCCATGAGGTCCAGTCGATAGCGGCTGGCTTCGCTGGCGTAGGGCGTGTCGGCCACGCCAAACACCAGCGGCCCGTTGTCGGGCAGCGTTTGCGGCACAGCCCACATGCCCGTGTTGGCCGCCAATCGCACACGCAAAGTCGGGCTGATGCCCAACGTCATCACATCGAAGGCGGGCGAATCTTCCGGCAGTTCACCGCTCGGCGGAGCGGCGTGAACCGCAGCGATGACGAAGCGGCTGTCCGCCGACCACGCGGGGACCGGCGTCCACGCCCAGGTCGATCGGGTATCGTAGGCCGCAAAGGTGTGCAGAACCTGTGTCTTGGTCAAACGCGCCGTGGGGCTGATCACACCGATCGCTTCCGTATTGGCGTAGGCGATCAACTTGATGTCCGGCGACCACGCATACAGCGTGCCCCACCACGCATACTGTTGAGAAGACGAGGCTTTGACGATCTCACGGCGCGTGCCGGGCCGGCCACTGGTGATCGGCGCAATCGATAGATCGTTCAGCGCCTTCCAGCCCGGCAGCCCCGGCGCCGGATCGCCGCGCGACCACGCGATCGATAGGCCGTCGGGCGAGAAGTCGGCCCACAGGATGCCGGTCAAATTCAGCGCTCTGGGTTCGGGCTTCGCCAGGGTCGTGTCCATGATCCACAGGCTGTTGAAGGTGGTGGACACGGCGCGCGTGTACAATAGCCAGCGGCCATCGCGCGAGAGAGACAGCACTCGCCCGTCCAGGTCGCCGTCAGTAGTCAGCGGCCGCTTGTTGCCGGACAGTTCGCGCATGATGAAAGCGTTTTGATTGGAGAGATAAACGATCGTGCCGGAGACGGGCACGGTGCCGAACGCGCCCTGAATGCCCACGAGCATCACTTCGGGCGTGGGCGGTTCGATCACGTCGCGGCTCAGTTCGTTGCGCTCGATCAAGACGCCGTCTTCGTAGGTCAGACGATAGGTGATTTGCAGCGTGCCATTGCGGCCCGCCTGCAGCCGCGTCTGGCCCTCCGGGATGGTGGCGTCGCGCACGATCTGCGTTTCAAACGGCAGCGTCTGCGTGACGAAATCGGTCTGCTGCACCACGCGCGTGACGGTGATGGTCTGATTCACTTGCAGCAGGGACGTTTCGGGCGGGCGCACGCGATCGAGTTCGCCCAGCGTCAGGCTGGCCGCGCGCAGCGCGTCGCGCACGGTCTGGCCCGGCGGCAGATCGATCGTGTGCCGCTCACCGTCGGAGGCGATGGTGATCTCTACGGTATCCGGCAAACGACCCGGCCCGCACGCGGCAAGCAACACAGTTAAAATAAAGAGGATGAGTCGGCGTAACATCGCGCGGATCATACCATATGAAGACAGGGTGACAAGGTGACAAGGTGATCTTCAGGCAAGCGATCACCTTATCACCATGTCACCCCTTCACCTTGTCATCAATTCAAGGAGCATAACATGTGGCTGCGTTTCGTGTTGTACGGGCTGGGCGGCTGGTGCGGCGAGATTCTGTGGACGGCGATTCGCGATCGGGTGCGGGGGCGCGTGCACGATTGGCGCTTGCAGGGCACGACGTATCTGTGGATGTTTCCGATCTATGGCGGGGCGTTCGCCTTCTTGTACGAACCCGCGCATGACGCCATCCGATCGCTGGGGTGGCCGATTCGCGGCCTGATCTATACCCTGGGCTTTTTCGCCGTCGAGTATCTATCGGGTTGGCTGCTCAAGCGCTTCACAGGATCATGTCCGTGGGATTATTCCAGGTGGTCGCCCTACTCCGTTCACGGCTACATCCGATTGGACTACGCGCCGATCTGGTTTCTCGTGGGCCTGTGGCTAGAAGTGATTCACGACTGGCTGGTCCGCATCACTCCGCTGCTTCTAACCGGTTAATCGTACTCTCGCCTCTGATGTTTGTTTTGCTCACCGGGGAGCGTTAGATCCCTGGCAACGGCGGAGGTGACCCTCAGCCGGGAGCATCTGACCAGCGGCGGACCTACGCCCGACTATACTGGCGAGTATCGCCCAGTCACCTGGAGGCAGCAAGGTCGTGCGGCGCTCAGGTACAATTGATCCTATCAACTACAGGATTGTGTAACGATGGATAGAACCAGGCAGCTAATAATGTTGGTGGGGCTTATGTGCGCGTTGTTGTTGACTGCGTGCGCCCGACCCCCCGTAGTCCCGGTGACCCCGGCCGTTTCGCCGACTCTTACCGCAACGGTTCGGCCAACGCGCACTTCGACGCCGACGCGCACCCCGACACCGACCGCGACCCCGACTCGAACGCCGACCCCCACACCGACCTTTACGCCGACCCCTGTGACCGGTGCGGCCTGCCTCATCGGCGAGTGGACGCTGGAAAATCCCGATGCGTTCGCCGCTGTGTTGATCGCTCGCAGCGGCCTGCAAGGCACGGCCGATGTAACCGGCGGCGGCCTCACCTACACGTTTGGCGCTGGCCGCCAGGCGTCGGTCGAGGCGGACAACGTCGCGGTCCAACTCAAATTGAAGCGCGGCATATTTGCGTTCAACGCGACAGGCACCATGGATGGCGTGGTCACAGCCGCCTACGAAGTCTCAAACAACAGCGAGCTACGCTTCTCGCAGGTGAACGACGAGCGGCTGCGCCTTCGCCTGGTCGTCAACGGTCTCGAAGGGTTATTCGGGTCAGGGCAGGATCAGGCCGCCCTGTTCGGCCTGCCCGCCCAAAACTCCGTGCTGCGTTTCGACTGCGTGGGCGATACGCTGAGATATACGCCGCTGGTCAAAGATGCGCCGCCGCTGATCTGGGCCAGACGATCACCTGCCAGGTGACAGGCGCTCGAGGCGGTTTATGGGATTCGGGTACAATACGTGTCAACCTGAATCTTGCAGAGGAGAGTGTCATGTCACGTTTGATTCAACGCATCAGTTTCGCCGGCCTGCTGCTGTCGCTGAGCCTGTCGGCTTGCTCGAGTTCAGCGGCCACTCCGGTCCCGGCTGCGCCGGTTGCACCGGCTGCAACTGCGACCAGCGTATCCGCCCCCACGCTCGTCCCGACGGCTATTCCGACCGCTGCCCCGACTGCTACCACGGCTCCTACGCCGACTACTGCGCCGACAGCCACCCCGCTGCCGGCGTCGAGCAGCGCCTGCCTGGTGGGCACGTGGGAGTTGGTCGATCTATCGAATTATATGCAATCGGTCTTTGCCCAGACAGGCGGCGCCGTGAGTTTTGTCGGGCAGACGGGCCGCATTGTGTACGTCTTTGACGCGGACGGCTCGGCCAACGTGGACGCGCAGGACTTTACCATGATGATGGCGATGGCCGTGGAGAAATTGACGTTTGACATCAACGTCATCATCAGCGGCGCAGCCGAGTCACAGTACGCGGCGACCGACGATCAGATCACGTTCAGCAACGGTGAGTTAAAGGGCCTCAAAATCTCGGCCACTATGAACGGCGCCGAGTTGTTCGCCAACACCCCGGCAGAACTGGCGGCCATGTTCGGCGCGTCATCCGATCCCAAATACAACACGTTTGGCTACCAGTGCGATACGACCACGCTGGTCTACACGCCTCCGGTGGAGAATGCCCAACCGGTGGTGATGAAGCGGGTTCCGTAAGGCAGGTAAATTGGTAGATTGGTAATCGGTGATCGGTCAACCAGTTACCGATCAACCAGTTACCGATCGACCGATTACCGATCAACCGATTACCAATCAACCCGTTACCGATCAACCATTCCCATGCTCGTCAACCACACGTCGCTGGAACTCATTCAGGCCGACATTACCACGCTCGATGTCGATGCCATCGTCAATGCGGCGAATGAATCGCTGCTGGGCGGCGGCGGCGTCGATGGCGCGATCCATCGCGCGGCCGGGCCAGACCTGTTGGCCGAATGCCGCACACTTCACGGCTGCAAAACTGGCGAAGCGAAGATGACGCGCGGCTATCAATTGACAGCGCGGCACGTCATTCACACCGTCGGGCCGATTTACAGCGGTCGAGCACGGGATGCCGAATTGCTGGCCGCGGCTGTGAGAAATTCGCTGCGTCTGGCCGACGAGCATCACCTGACATCCATCGCGTTTCCGGCGATCAGCACGGGGGTCTATGGCTATCCAATGGCCGCCGCCGCGCGCGTGATCCTGTCGATGATCCTCGACTACTGCCAGGGCGCGACGGGCTTGACGCGGGTGGTCATGTGCCTGTATGATGCGCCGGCGCTGGCCGTGTTTGAGACGGCACTGGCGGAGTTGGCGTCAGGGTATAACCTTGCGAAGGGTGGCGCGGATGATTGACTAACCTTGAATTCAACCCTCGCAAGAATTTTAGCCCGCGTGTTTCGGTGCACATCACTCAAGGGAGATAACCCAACATCATGGCAACCATCGCCGATCCGAAGAATGCCCGGCGCATCATCGTGGAAAAGAATGGCCCGTACATCGTCAAGGGCGGCGTGCCGCTGGTGCGCAAACGGCAGGTCGTGTCGGAATACGGCGAGCCGCTGACGTGGGAGAAGACCGGCGAGGTTGAGGCCGGCAAGACCTATCTGCTGTGCCGCTGCGGCCACAGCAAAAACCGGCCGTTCTGCGATGACTCACATCTTCAGGTGAATTTCGACGGCACGGAAACGGCGGCCACCGACACGACGCCAGAGCGGCAGGAAATCTATCCGGGCGGCAGCCGGATCGTCGTCAAGCGCGATCATGCCATCTGCATGGAATCAGGCTTTTGCGGCACGCGCCTGACCAACATCCGCAAGATGCTGAAAGACAGCGCCGATCCGCAGGTGCGCGCGCAGATCATG
This sequence comes from Chloroflexota bacterium, assembly GCA_016219235.1. The sequence continues at coordinate 2,660 of JACRBO010000287.1, read as the reverse complement.
GCGATGATCGAACGCTGCCCGTCGGGGTCGTACTCGTACTCGATCGAGCCGGAGACGCCCAACGTGGAACCCGACCTGCCGCAGCAGATCGCGCTAATCACGGAGATCACCGACGACGGGCCGATCGAGGGGCCGTTGTGGGTGACGGGCAACATCGTCGTGGAACGATCGGACGGCCAGCCGTTTGAGACACGCAATCGTGTCACCTTATGCAACTGTGGTGAATCTAAGATAAAGCCGTTGTGCGACGGCACACATCGGGAGTTGAAGAATCGGGTGATTGGTTGAATGGTAACTGGTAACTGGTCAACTGGTAACTGGTCGATCAGTCAATCGGTAACTGGTTAACCGATCACCGATTACTGATTGACCAGTTACCAATTGACCGATCACCGATTGACCGATCACCGATTGACTGATCACCAGTTACCAGTCGACCATTCACTTGTCACAGGCTCACCACATGATCAACGCCAACATCCTCGACGTCAACGAAGCCAACTTCATCCCGGACGTGATCGAGCGTTCCAGACGGCAGCCCGTCATCGTGGATTTCTGGGCGCCGTGGTGCGGACCCTGCCGCATGTTGAGTCCGATCCTGGAGAGGGTGACCACCGAGGCCAACGGCGCGTTTGTGCTGGCCAAAATCAACAGCGATAACAATCAACGGCTGGCGCAGCAATACGGCGTGCAGGGCATCCCGGCGGTGAAGGTGTTTCGCGACGGCAAAGTCGTGGGCGAATTCGTGGGCGCGCAGCCGGAACCGAAAGTGCGCGAGTTCTTGAAGAAGTACGCGCCCGCCAAAAGCGATCTGGCTTTGACGGCCGCCCAGGCTCTCGTCAGTGAGGGCCGCTTGAGCGAAGCCGAAACGGCGCTGCACAACATCATGAGCGCGAAACCCGATCACAACGAGGCCGCGATGACGCTGGGTAAAGTTTTGCTGCGGCTGGGTCGCGGCGCGGAAGCCATCACGACCTTTGAGACGATCCCGTCCAGCGCCAAAGAATCTGCGGTTGCTGAGAGATTACTCCCGCTGGCGCAGCTGTTGAATCAGACGGAAGCAGTCAACGATGGCTCTGACGCACAGTATCAAGCCGCGGCCGATCTGACCAAACAAGGCCGCTATGTCGAAGCGATGGACGCGCTGTTGGCGATCCTGCGGAAGAATCGCACTTCGCGGAATGGTGCGGCGAAGCAGTCGCTGCTGGCGATGTTCGAATTGCTCGGCGATGATCCGCTGGTGAAGGACTATCGCCGCCAGCTGGCGAATGTGTTGTTCTAAGCCAGTGTCCTGGCTGTGCTTGCCACGAAAAACCCGATTGGCCGATGTAGGCGGCGAGTCGGGTTTTTGTTTTGAAGAGGCCGGCACGTCCACAGGATAATAGATCAGATTTCGGGTGACATTCCTCAGTTGACCGGGCAATTGAAGCCGTCTACACTGGCGCAGATGCCTTTGCAAGTGAATTTATCGTTTGAGCCAACCACTCTATGTCAGGAGGGATGTCTTCATGCAGATTCCCGTGAACGCGCCCGGTTTTGAAAATCGCGAGCCAGTCCTTGAAATCAGCGGTTTCTGGTCGAGACCCAGGCTGATTATCGACGGCCTGCCAGCGCCAAAAGGGTCCAAACGTGGTCAATTTATACTTCGCCGCAATGACGGCGTCGAAGTCGTGGCAAGGTTCGTTAACGCCAATTTTCTTGATCCGATCCCGCACGTCGTCATCGATGAACGACCCTTCGTCGTCGCCGAACCCATGAAATGGTATCAATGGCTCTGGGTGGGTTTGCCCGTCTTGCTGGTCTTCATCGGCGGTGCTTTGGGCGGCCTGATTGGAGGGGCTGCCGCCGGTCTCAATGGCCGGGTGTTTCGTTCTACGCGCCAGGGCATCGTCAAATATGTCAGCACCGGCATCATTTCAGCGATAGCCGTCGCGGCGTTTCTGATGTCGGCGACCTTGTTCACTCAGGCGATACGCACGATAGTGGTTAATCAGCCCAAAGAGTTCACCTCGACGGCCGGCGGCTTTTCCATCATGACGCCCTTCACGCTAAAGGAATCGACCCAATCAGCTGATACCGCGATCGGCCAAATCGACTTCCACATGTTCCTGGCAGAATCTGGCAATGTCGCCTATATGGTGGGCTATTCCGACTATCCCGCCGAGATCGTTCAACAAAGTAATCCAGAGCAGATGCTTGACGGCGGTCGCGACTGCGCGGCCGCTAACCTGAAGGGCCAGGTCATCTCCGAAGACAAATTGACGCTGGACACTCATCCGGGCCGCGAGTTCACGATCAACGCGACGGCCAACAATCTGGCAGTGACGGTCCAAGCCCGCATGTATCTGGTCGAGAATCGGCTCTATCAAATCATGCTGGTGACTCCGAAGAGTGAATTCAATCGCACTGAAGCGGACAGCTTTCTAAAGTCATTCAAATTACTGCAACCAACCGGTGCGCCGGCGGGTATCATCAAGCCCACCGGCAAACCGAGTGCGATTCGCGGACCATATGACCCACAGGCCGCCGCCCCAAAAGACATCGCGGCGGCGCTGGCAAAAGCGAAGGCGGACAATAAGCACATACTCCTGAGTAGCTAACACTTTCACTTTCGCCAAGCCGGAGCGAGGCGGAAGGGGCTGAGCCGTAAGGTTAGGGGC
>JACRBO010000286.1 GCA_016219235.1 Chloroflexota bacterium | reverse complement strand
GGACGAGATTGAATTCGTCTCGCTGATCGGCGACCTGGCGGCGGGTGCGCTCGATCGCGCCAGCCTGTACGATAAGATGCAGCGGCAAATTACCGAACTCACAACGCTGGCGAAAGTCAGCGAGACGGTCACGTCGCCGCTGTATCTGGACGAGATGCTCGACCTTGTGGTGGAGATGGCGGCGAAAGTGATGAACGCGCCGGTGTGTTCGCTGCGGCTGCTCGACGATGCGCGCGGCGAACTGGTGGTGCAGGGCAACAATACGCGGCCCGCGTTCTGGTCGAAGTCGATGTTGATCAGCAATGCGCCCATCGCCGAACGGGTGGCGCAGGCGCGCAGGCCCGTCACGATCGATCAGCTGCCCCCGACGGCCCCGGGGCGCGCTTCGGAGTTGGTGCAGCAACTGGGGTTGGTGGCGATGCTGGCCGTGCCCCTGATCGTGCGCGAAAAAACGATCGGGATGCTGAGCTGCTACATCGATCAACATCGTGACTTCAGCGCCAACGAAATCGCCTTGTTTTCGACGCTGGCGAATCAAACCGCGCTCGCCATTGAGAATGCGCGGCTCGTAACGAATGCGGCGGTGGTGCGCGAGATGCATCATCGCATCAAGAACAATTTGCAGACCGTGGCGATGCTGCTGCGGATGCAGGCCAGCGGCGATGAGGCGTTGACGGCCAGGGACGTGCTGCACATCAGCGTCAATCGTATTCTGAGCATCGCGGCCGTGCATGAGATTCTGTCGGAAGAAGGTTTTCGTTTAGTCGATGTGAAGGACGTGGCGGAGCGCATCGCGCGGTTGGTGGCGCAGAACATGCTGCGGCCCGATCGGACGATCGACATCCGGGTGGACGGCGAGCCGATCGTGCTGCCGTCGAAAGCGGCCACCTCGCTGGCGCTGGTGATCAACGAACTGCTGGCGAATGCGATCGAGCATGCGTTTGTCGATCACGCGCGCGGCACGGTGACGATCAACTTGAGCCGCCGCGCGCAGCATTTTGTGGTGGAAGTGCGCGACGACGGCGCGGGGCTGCCCAGCGAACGCCCGTCGAGCCTGGGGCTGGAAATCGTGGAGACGTTGGTGCGCGACGATTTGCGTGGTAAACTGGCGTTCCGCAGCAGTTCTAAAGGGACGCTCGTCACGATTACGCTGCCGCTCTCGGTGGCGGAGATGAACAACGAGTAAGCGTTTGTCATTCTGCTCAGAAACTCAGCAGAGGCGGCTCCCACGCCGCTGGGTACGCGGGCGTGGGAGCCCGCTCTGCCTAGCACAAAGCAACATCTCGCACTGACGACGGTTGGTAAACCATGAAACGATTAAAAATTATCGTGGCCGATGACGAATCCATCATCCGATTGGGCCTGCGCACCATGCTGACCGAACTGGGTCACGAAGTCTCGCTGGCCGCCAATGGCCGCGAGGCGCTGAACCTGGCGCGGACTATTCAGGCTGACCTGGCGATTCTGGATATTCAGATGCCGCTGACCGACGGGCTGGAAGCGGCCAAAGTGATCGGCCGGAAACACCCGATGCCCATCATCATCCTGACGGCCTTCGGGCAGCAGGAGCTCATCGAGAAAGCAGTCCAACTGCCGATTCACGGTTATTTGATCAAGCCCGTGAATGAGAAGGATTTAGCCGCCGCGATCGGGGTCGCCATCGCGCGCTTTGAAGAGGCCCAGGTGGCGCTGCGCGAGAACGCGAAACTGAAGGACAACCTGGAGTCGCGCAAGATCATCGATCGGGCGAAGGGCGTGCTGATGACGCGCGGCCTGTCGGAAGACGCCGCGTATCAGCTGATTCAATCACAGGCGCGCGAGTCACAGTTATCCATGCGGCAGGTCGCGGAAACGATCCTGGCCGATCAATCGCAGACTTGAACAAGACAAATTCCGCACAAGCTGGTCACTCTTAACAAAAACAAAATTCTTACCCGTTTTTAGTATTGACACACTGCCGGGGCAGTGCTATAGTCAGCGTAGTTAAAACCAAATACCCTATTGAGGCCATGACGCCTCCGAGAACCACATCTGTGGCTCGGAGGCGTTTCTGTTTTCCAGGAGCGCGTCATGTTGAGCACAATTTTCGCCGGAGCAGCAATTGCCATTTCGTTCAGCGCACCGCCCGGACCGGTGGCGATGGAAACCATCCGCCGCGGGCTGCGCGGCGGCTTTGGCCCGGCGCTGAATGTGCAGCTGGGTTCGATCATCGGCGATTTCATGTGGTTTTTGATCGCGTTGATTGGCCTGGGACCGCTGGCGCAGATTTCGTGGGTGCGCGCGCCGCTGGCGATTGTGGGCGTGGTGGTGCTGCTGTACCTGGGCGCATCCGGCATCCGCGATGCGATCAGGACGAAGATCATCAACACGGCCGACGGGCCGAACTCGGCCAGAGGCGCGTTCCGCACGGGCATGGCGATCTCGATCGCGAACCCGATGGCGATCGGGTACTGGTTGTCCGTCGGCGGGGCGCTGGTGGCGGCGGGCATATCGGGCACTTCGCCCGCGCAGACGGCTTCGTTTGCGGGCGGCTTTGTGGCCGGCACACTGGCCTGGGCGTTCATCATGGCGGCAGTGGTGCGCTTCAGCAAACGCCTGATCAATCCCACGTTGTTCCGCGCGGTCAATTTTGCGTGCGGTCTGGCGTTAGTGGTGTTTGGGGTTATGTTAGCGACCCAGATGTTGGGCTTGAGTTAGAAGTGTCATCGCCGCCGGCTGGCCGTAATCTTTGACTGGCTGGACAGCTGCACCAGCAGGCAGCCCTTATCGAATCAAGTCAGGCTTTCGCACGTTGCAGGCCGACTCAATTCCATGCAAATTCATCCTTGAGGAGAAAGTAACATGTCAGCCGTAACCACAGCCACCGGACTGTCACCGAAAGAAGCGGTGAAGTTTGCCAAAGATCAAGGCGTCAAGATCGTCGACGTCAAGTTCATCGACCTGCCCGGCACCTGGCAGCACTTTAGCATTCCCGTTGAAGACTTCAACGAGGACCTCTTCGTTGAGGGCCTTGGCTTCGACGGATCGAGCATTCGCGGCTTCCAGCAGATTCACGAATCGGACATGTTGCTGCTGCCCGATCCGAACAGCGTCGTGGTCGATCCGGTTTGCAAGATTCCCACGTTGTCGCT
>JACRBO010000285.1 GCA_016219235.1 Chloroflexota bacterium | reverse complement strand
CATTGCGAGCATCCTGAGCGGAGCAGCGTCTTTTTGCTGCGCGGTCGAAGGATGCGACAAAGCAATCCTGGTGTGGTTGGGACTGAGATTGCTTCGCCGCGATGCAGCTGCGGCTCGCAATGACGACGCCAACGCAAAATCAACAACAAAGGGGAGGGACACATGACGGGCGGATCGTATCTGGAGATGCTGGAAAAAATCGTCGATGAAGTTGTCGCGCCGAACGCAGTTGAAGTCGATCAAAACGGCTTATACCCGCGCGCGGCGATCGAGGCGTTGGGCCGCGCAGGCTTGCTGGGGTTGATCAGCGCCACGGAAGTTGGCGGGTTGGGGCAGGCTCATCGGGCAGCGGCGCTGGTGATCGAGCGGATCGCGCGCGAGTGTGCGTCGACGGCGATGGTCACGTGCATGCATTACGCGGGCGCCGCCGTCATCGAAAAATATGGGTCGCGCGAAATCCGCACCGCGATCGCGGCGGGTAAGCACTTCACGACGCTGGCTTTCTCCGAGGCCGGATCGCGCAGTCATTTCTGGGCGCCGGTCAGCACAGCCGTGCGTAATAACGGCCATGTGCAGTTGGATGCCCAGAAGAGCTGGGCTACCGGTGCGGGCGAAGTGGACAGCTATGTGTGGTCCAGCCGGCCCATCGCCGCCGAAGGCGCAAGCACGATCTGGCTTGTGCCCGGAAAAGTTACGGGCTTGAGCATTCCTGCGCCCTTCAACGGTCTGGGGATGCGCGGCAACCGATCGAGTCCGGTGACAGCCAAAGAGGTCAAGATCGAACCATCGGCCATGTTGGGGCCGGATGGCGGCGGCTTCGACATCATGCTGAGCGTGGTGCTGCCGTATTTTCAGATCATGATCGCGGCCGTGTCGATCGGGACGATGGAAGCCGCCACGACGAAGACGGCCGCGCACGTGTCGAAATCCCGTTTCGCGCATCTCAACCAATCGATTGCCGATCTGCCGACGATCCGCGCTTACGTGGCGCGCATGCGCATCAAAACCGATATGGCGCGCGCCCTGTTGATGGACGGCATCGCGGCGTTGGAAGAAGGCCGCGAAGATATCATGCTGCGCGTGCTGGAAGTGAAAGCCGCCGCGGGCGAGGCTGCGACCGAAGTCACCGATCTGGCGATGCGCGTGTGCGGCGGTGCAGCCTTCCGCAAAGAAGTCGGCGTCGAGCGCCACTTCCGCGATGCGCGCGCCGCAACGGTGATGGCGCCCACGACCGATGTGTTGTACGATTTCATTGGCAAAGCCGTGTGCGGCCTGCCGCTGTTTTAGGGTGCGGTCATGGGCCAACAAGTTGACGCCTTAATCGATACACTGTCCGCAGCGCTGCAGCAAACCGTGACGGCGCTCGCCGTGCTCAGCGATGCGGAACTCGACGAGCTGTCGTCGCATCCCTGTGCCATGGGCGGCGCCATTCACGATCTGCTGGTGCACAACATCGATCACGAACGGATGCACGCGGGCCAGGTCTACACCGCGCGCTACAACTTACGCAAGATGCAGTTCAGCCGTGTCGATCGGTTGGTCGCCGAAACCCTCCGCGCCCGCTCCGATCTGTTCGCCGCGTTGATTGGCCTGCCCGACGATGCGCTGGACGCGCCTGTGCCGCAGGATCGGTGGACGATCCGCCAGATGATCGAGCACACGATCTATTGGGAGCGCAATTCCATCGACGATCTGGCGCGCACGCAGCTGCGCGGGCGGGTGCCCGCCGATTACGCCGCTCACCCGATCGAGATTGTCGATCCCGATTACGGCCCGCTAACGCCGCAGGCAACCGTATCGTCGGCATAATGTTTTGAACCATGTATATGTTATCACCCACCTTACACACCGTCATTGCGAGCCGCAGCTACATCGCAGCGAAGCAATCTCCAATTCGACCGCGAGATTGCTTCGGCGCAAAAAGCTGCGCCTCGCAATGACGCTCAAGCGGCGTAACATGAGATCGCCATGACTGACTCACCTTCAGCCCAACACTGGAAGTTGTGGATTTACACCAACTACGACTGCAACCTGCGCTGCTCGTATTGCGTGGCGAAATCCAGTCCCAATGCGCCGCGCCGCGCCCTGAGCTTGCCCCTCGT
>JACRBO010000282.1 GCA_016219235.1 Chloroflexota bacterium | reverse complement strand
CTTTCCACTGTACCGCCCAGTTGTGCGGCCATGGTCTGCATGCCGTAGCAGATGCCCAGCACCGGCACGTTCGCTTCAAGCACGTACCTGGGCAGCGTCGGCGCGCCGTCATCGTACACGCTGTTTGGCCCGCCCGATAAGATGAAGGCTCTGGGCGAAAGCGCCAGCACTTTTTCAACGGGCGCGTCCCACGGAAAAATCTCGCAGTACACATTGGCCTCGCGCACGCGCCGCGCGATGAGCTGGGTGTACTGCGAACCGAAGTCGAGAATGGCGATTGCTTCACGCATAGTTTTTGCTCATCGTTACAAACGATCCACGAATTGACACGAATCTGCGCGAATAATGAATTGATTAGCGATGATTCGTGTTGACGGGAGCACTGCACCGCATGTGTTCGTGGATCAGGGTTTTAATCCGCAAACACGATGCGGTCGTCCGTCATCGACACGATGCGGGCCAGCGCTTCCACTTTCAGGCCGGCCGCTTCCAGCGTGGCACGCCCGCCTTCAAACGACTTCTCGATCAACGCGCCGACGCCCAGCACCTTCGCGCCCGCGGCTTGCGCCAGGCGCATCAAGCCCAGAATCGTCTGGCCGCTGGCGAGAAAATCGTCGATGATGAGCACGCGCTCTTTCGCGCCCAGATATTCCGGCGACACCATCAGATCGACGTTGTGGCCTTTGGTGTGCGAAGGCGCGGTCGTCAGGAACACGGTGTCCGGCATGGTGATGGGCTTGTGCTTGCGCGCATACACCACCGGCACGCCCAGTTCCAGCGCCGTCAACAGCGACGGCGCGATGCCGCTGATCTCGGCCGACAGGACTTTGGTCGGCTCATACGACTTGAATCGCCGCGCAAATTCCACCGCGCATTCTTGCATGAGCATGGGATCGACTTGATGGTTGACGAAAGAATCGACTTTGAGGATGCCGCGGCCCAGGTTCAGGCCTTCGGCCAGGATGCGTTGTTCCAGAGCATTCACTGTGCATGTCTCCGTGCGAAGGATGGCAAATTGTACATCAGCCGCGATGATCAATCAATGTGCCGAAGCAAAAGCAAAGCAGGCTCCCATGCCCGCGTTTCCGGCGGCGTGGGAGCACGTAGCAGAGCGGGCTCCCATGCCCGCGTTTCCGGCGGCGTGGGAGCCGCCTTGCAGGCAGTGAACGACAACGGCTTGATTCTGATCTGGCGGACAGGTATAATGAACGGGTGTTCGATTGTTGGTCAAGTTGTCAACTTGACCAACGGGATCAACGACTATGACCCTTGAACTCAACAAAGTCACACAACAGGTCACGCGCCTGGGCGAGCAAGCCGCCCAGCGCAAACGCGAACTCGATGCGATGACGCCGCACGTCCGTGAGATTCTGCGCGACCATCGCGACGATGCGCTGCTGGCCGAATTAGCGCGGCGCGCCGCCGAGACCAAACGCTGGCGCGGCGGCATCCCGATCGGCGAACCGCTCGATGCAGCGATCGATCCGCCCCTCCACCCGGCGCGTCTGTCGGTCGTCGCCGGTGACGGATCGCAGATTTATCCCGATTCGCACGGCATCGCGTTGTACTATCTGATCAACATCGGCACGATTGTTTTCCGTCAGGGTTCCGGCCAGGCCCCGATCGTCAGCACGTTCCCAACGGTGTCCAGCGAGGTTGAATCCGTTGATGATGAGATCATCTCCGGCCCGGTGGTGAATGCGCGCCGCGACGTGGGCGAGTTGACGCGCATCGCCGATCTGGCCCTGGCTGAAGTCGCCACAACGCCGACCGTGGCGCTAATGGATGGCACGCTGGCCCTGTGGGTGCAGACTGCGGCGATACCTCAGGACGAGCAAGATCGAGTCCAGCGCGATTACCTGCGGCAACTCGATCGACTGCGCGAGGCCCATTTACCGATCGGGGCATTCTTGTCACGACCGCGCAGCACCAACCTGACGCAGTTGGCCCGTCTGGCGGAATTTGATGAACCAGACCAGGCATTATCAAGCGTTATGAACGATCGAGGCACGGCCTTCAAAGGCTTGCGCGATACCACGGTGCTGGCGACAATGCTGCAGCCCGGCCAACGCAGCGCCTTATTCGAAGTCGCTCCCGCCTGGAATACAACGTATCGCGATCGGGGCCACAGCATTCACTTCTTCTACGTCAATGTCGGCATAACCACGCAACCGGAAATCGCCCGCGTGGAAGTGCCCGCGTGGATCGCGCAGGATCGATCGGCGGTGGGCGCGCTGCATACGGCCATTGTCGAGCAGTGCAAAGTCTCGCCCGGCTATCCGTATGTTCTGGCGCGCGCGCACGAGATCGCCGTAGTCACCAACGCCGAGCGCGCCGAGTTCGACCGGATGATCGCGATGCAGTTGACGCGACAAGGCGTCGAAGCGAAGTTGTCCGAGAAACAATTTCAAAAGTCACTGTTGGCGAGCAAGCGACATTAAAGCTCAACCGTCATTGCGAGGAGCATCCTGAGCGAAGCGTAGCGGAGTCGAAGGGTGCGACGAAGCAATCCCTGTTTGACCGGGGTCGAGATTGCTTCGCGACGCCTTACCCGCCACTCTGCGGCGGAGGCGCGCTAGGCGAAAGATGCTCGCAATGACGTGTTCCGGCTGAGACGTTTTTTTCAAGGGGAAACATGACCGATCTTTCTATTCCCGTAGGCCGCGTACTGCGATCGAGCACGGCCAGTTTCACCATCGGTACCAAGACGCTGGCCGCCGACGTGCCACGCTTCGGCGCGTTCGTCACCGCGCCCGCGCCCGATGGCTGCACCATCATCGGCCTGATCTACGATGTGCTAATCGACGACGATTTGTTTGCGCGGCAGTTGATCGGCGCAGAGGTCGGCGAAGAATACATCGCCGATCAGCGGCAGAATCGCCAGGTCCCGATCGCGATCAGCGTGCTGGTCGTGGGCCATGCGCGAAATGGCGCGTGGTATCCGTATTTGCCGCCGCAGCCGCCCATCTCGCTCGATCAGATCATGACGTGCGCAACGAGCGAAGTGTGTGCCTTCACCGAAGACTTCACGTTTTTCCGCACGGTGCTCAACGCCGCAGACGCGCCCGCCGATGAGTTACTGGCCGCCGCCTTACGCACCGCCGCCGACGCGCGCGGCGATACCGGCAAGCGCCCATATCTCGTGCGGGCTGGTCGCGAGTTGTCACGCCTGTTGGCCTTCGACGCCGTGCGCCTCGAAGGGCTGTTGCGCCGTATCAAGCCGTAGTTGATTCAAGTCGACCGCGAATCAACGCAAATAACCGCGAATTGAAAATGGATTAGCGAAGATTCGTGTACATTCGCGGTTCGCTTTGGGGTTAGCCGACCATGACCGATTCCACACTACCCGTACCACATTCCGAATTGGATGATTTCTTTGGCCCGCGCAAGTGGGACGTGCCTGAAGTGCCAACCGCCCGCCCGCTGGGCATCGTCGTGGGCGGGTCGCTGAGCAAAGGGCTGGAGGTCAAACTTGATCGCGAGACGCCGATCGAGAGTACGGCGGTGGGCCGCTACGTCGTGATCGAAGGGCAAGGGCGCAAGTTCTTCTCGATGGTGACCGACGTACAGCTCGACGCCACCGATCCGCGCCTGGCCAAGACCGCGCCCGACATGACCGATAATTTCATGCGCGAGATCATGGTAGGCACCAGCACCTTCGGCCTTTTACACGTCTCGCCGATGCTGATGTTGGAAGAGGGCACGACCGAGCCGAAGCCCGTCAAGACCGTGCCCGGTCACTTTGCGCGCGTGGTCGAAGCCACATCCGAAGACGTGAACAACATCTTCGGCGATGGCGGCACGCCCGGTTTCTTTCACGTTGGCGAGCCGCTGGACATGGATGGCATTCGCATCTACCTGAATCTGAAGCGCTTCGTGGAACGATCGAGCGGCGTGTTTGGCAAGAGCGGCACGGGCAAGACCTT
>JACRBO010000024.1 GCA_016219235.1 Chloroflexota bacterium | reverse complement strand
GGCGCGTACGGTCTGGCCGTCAGCCCGGATGGCAAGAATGTGTATGCCACAGGTTACACGTCGGATTCGCTGCTCACACTCAAGCGCGACGCCAGTACCGGTCAACTCACGTCACTGCAAGTGTTGACCACCACTGCGGCGGCAGGACTCAACGGCGTGTTCCGCGTCATCGTCAGCCCGGACGGCAACTTCGTTTACACCGCCGCCTATGACAGCGATGCAACCTGCACGTTCAAGCGCAATCCGGCCGACGGCAAACTCACTTACCTCGACTGCCGCATGAGCATTCTGTATCACGACGCGGCCACCGATCTGACGCTGATGCCCGACGGCAAGCATCTGTTGGTCTCGGCCTTCAACACCGACGGCGTCACGATCTACGAGCGCGATCCGCAGACGGGTCTGCTGACTTACTCCGACACGATCGTGAGGAACGGCTTGCCGTGGCTTGACGGCGCACGCGGGGTGGCCGCACATCCGTCGGGGAAAGTCGTTTACGCGACGGGCTACACCGATGATGCAGTCGTCGCGCTGTTGGTCGGCAACCCCCGACCGGTCCTCTCGTCCCTCGCGCCCACTTCACGCATCGCGGGTTCGGGTGCATTCTCGCTGACGGTGAACGGCGCAGACTTCACAGTGAGTTCGACCGTACGCTACAACGGCTCACCGCGGCCCACGATCTTCGTGAACGAGACGCAGTTGATTGCCAGTCTCACGGCCGCCGATGTGGCTTCAGTCAGTAGCGCCGTCGTCTCCGTCAACACGCCCTCGCCCGGCGGCGGCAGCAGCGAGCCGAAATCGTTCAACGTACTGGCGGCCGGAGCGCTGCCCATCCCGTCGATCAGCCAGATCAACCTGCCCGGCGCGCTGGCCGGCAGCGGGCCGATCACGGTGGAAGTGCAGGGCGATAACTTCGCCGCAAATACGATCGTGCTGTTCAACGGCGCAGCGCGCACCACGACCTTTGTCAGCAGTCAACTCTTGCGCGCGCAACTCCTCGCCGCCGATGTGGCCCAGCCCGGTCTCGGTGCGATCACGGTGCAAAACAGCACGCTCGTCAGCGGGCCAAGTCTGCCCGACGCGACGTCGCAGTCCGGCCCCATCGCCATCGACGTAGAATATCCGCACTTCAATCCGATGCCGGGCATCACGCAGATCAGCCCGGCCAGTGGTCGCGCGCTTGATCTCGTGCCCGTGTCGCAAATCATCGTGACCATCACGGGCAACAACTTCTTGCCGGAATCGAAGGTGCTGTGGAACGACGCGGAGGTTTCGACGCAGTACGTCAACGCCAACACGCTGCGGTTCTACCTTAGCCCCGGCGATCTGGTCGAGCCCGGTTCGGCCAGTGTGAAGGTGCTCAATCCCGCACCGGGTGGCGGTGCGAGTAACGTGAAAGGCTTTGCGATTCTGGAGCCGCTGATTCCCTATCGGCTGTATGTGCCGCTGGCGCGACGATAAGCCAGCCACCGGAAAACACAGCGCCGCCGATCGAAACTCGATCGGCGGCGCTGTTGCTGTGAGAAGTGAATTCTTGTTAGAGCTATTTGAGCACAGTTGGCAGATACACGCCAAACCAGACCGCAGTCGTCAAGTTTGCGTTTGCCGTGATCGTGTTATCGCCTTGACTCTTCAGCGTGACCGTGGCTGTGTCGGTCGTGCCCGCTGGTGTCCCAGTCGGAATCGTCACCGTCACTTCGAAGGGGGTGCTGGCTCCCGCCGCCAACGGTCCAACTGTCACAGGCGCAGTCGCCCCGAAGGCATTCCCGGTGATCATGACCGCAAACGTATCGGCTGTGTTGCCGGTGTTCGTTACATTCAGCGTGTACGTAACCTCCGCGCCCGGCAAGCCCGCTTGACCTATCGCGCCCGGTGTCATGGTCACTCCGCGCACGGTGTTGACGGTGGTCGTCAACGTCGAGCTAGCGAACTTGACCGGATCGCCGCGGCTGGTCACTGTCACGTTGGCCGCGTCCGACGCACCACTCGCCGCGCCTGCCGGTACCGTTACGGTCACGTTGAGCGAGCTGCTGGCCCCCGCCGCCAGCGGCCCGATCGAGGCGGGTGCGCTCGTCACAAACGCATTCCCAGTGAGTGTCACGGTATATGTATCGCTGGCATTGCCTGTGTTTGTTACATTCAAGGTGTATATCACTACCGCTCCCGGATCGCCCGATTGACCAGCCGCCCCCGGTGTAATAGCCACCCCGCGCACAGTGGCAGCCGTAGTTGTCAACGTCGAATTATCGAATTTGGTCGGATCGCCGTGGCTGGTCACTGTCACGTCGGCTGCGTCAGATGCGCCGCCCGCCGCCGCGGCTGGAATCGTTACGAGCACATCCATCGTACTGTTGGCCCCCGCGGCTAGCGGCCCGATCGATGCGGGCGCATTGGTAACAAAGGCATTGCCGCTGACAGTCACCGTAAACGTATCGCTGGCGTTGCCGGTGTTCGTTACGCTCAGCGTATACGTCACGATGGCGCCTGGCAATGCAGACTGAGCCGCCGCGGGCGAAACGCTGACCCCCCGCAAGATGGTCATCACCGTCGTCGTCAACGCCGCCGAGGCGAACTTGGTCGGATCGCCTTGACTGGTCATTGTCACGTTGACTGTGTCGTTCGCGCCACCAGCCGCACCCGCCGGAATCGTCACGACGATATTCAGTGTGGTATTTGCGCCTGCGGCCAACGGTCCGACTGTCGCAGGGGCTGTGCTAGTGTAGGCGTTGCCGCTGAGGGTCACCGTAAACGTATCACTGGCGTTCCCCGTGTTAGTCACATTCAGCGTATACGTCACAGTGGTACCGGCCAAACTCGATTGACCTGCTGTGCTTGGCGTCATCGTCACGTCATAGGTTGGGCCGCCAGTAGTGATACTCGTCGCAAATTGAGTGGCATTATTCGCGGGGACACTCTCACTTAGGCCGGACGTCACGAGTGCCGTATTGGTGATCACGCCTGTCGATAGCGGCGCGGTTGCCGTTATCACGATGGCAGGGGCCGCGCCCGGCGCTAACGTCGCGCGGGTACAGGTCACCACGCCGCCGGCCTGTGAGCAACTCCAGCCGTTACCACCAGCACCGACGTAAGTCGTACCGGCGGGCAAGGTATCGGTCACGGTGATTGGACCGGCATAGCCGGTGATCAAGGTTAGGCTCCAGCCGCCAACGCTGCCCGTGTCTATGCTGGCATCATCGCGCACATAGAGGTTCCAGGTTCCGGTCGGATCGGTATTGTTGAACAGGGCCAAACTCGCCGTGTAGGGTCCGGTCGGAGCCGGCGCAGGAAACACATCCGTATTCGTGTCGGAGCAGTCGGTCGGTTTATACGTGCCGGATACCGGGGTGGCGACAGTTGGGCAGCCGATGGCGCTGGCGGCAGCGTCGTCGAACGTGAGGTTGAGGTTCGAGACGTTTGTCCCACCGATGACGTCCGACATCAACCAGCTCTTGGTGCCGGTTGGGCTGACCAGAATCATATCAACATCACTGGGGTAAGTGTGTGTGATGCCCAGGATATTGGCCGTCGCTTTTTGTACTGCTCCGCCGCCGGCAATGATGATGGGCGACGGATACAGTGCGGCGGCGTTGTTATCCACGATCGTGATTGGCGCGGCATTGGTGACGGTCTGCGTCGCCTGGCCAGTTGCCAATGGCCCGTTGTTGGTCACATTGAGCGTGTAGACTAATGTCGCGCCGGGGGCAGCGAAGGCCGGGCCGGTCTTGGTTAAGGCGAGGTCGGTTGACGGTGTGATCATGCCGTTGACGGCTGACGTGTTGTTAGCCAGGCTGAGATCAGCCACATTCGAATTCACAGTGGCCGTATTGACAATCGAGCCGATGGTCGCCGGCGCTGTGCCCGTGAGGCTGATGCTGGCCGACGCGCCGACGCCGAGACCCGTGCGTGTGCAGACGACCGTGGTCGTGCCCGAGCACGACCAGCCTGCGCCGGTGGCCGTCCCCAACACGTAATCGCTGGGCAGCACATCGGTGACCGTAACGGTCGTGGTGATGACATCCGGCCCGTTGTTCGTCACGGTGAGCGTGTAAGCTAGCGCACTGCCCGGTGCGAGGATTGAAGCCGACGCTGTTTTGATCAAACTCACATCGGCTTGCGGCAGGGCGGTCAGCGCCAGGTCTTGCGTGGTCGTGATTCCGGTCGCAACGGTTACGCCGGTGGCCTGTGCAGGATTGTAGCCGGCCGCCGAGGCCGTGACGGTATACGTGCCGATCGGGAGGCTGACAATCTGATAGCGGCCGCTGCCATCGGTCGCCGTCGGATATGTTCCGCCTGACGAACTAATCGCGGTGACAGTCGCACTCGCGATCGGATTGCTGTTGGCGGCGTTGCGCACCGTGCCCGATAGATTCCCGGTCGAGACGGGCGTACACTCTGCGAACTTAAATGAGCCGATGCGCGTCTTCCACGGCAGGCTGGCCGTTGCGCCGTTATATTCTTGCGTGTACCAGAAGGTGCAGCCGTCCTGCGGATCAACGCCCAGCATCGAATAGTCGCCCCAGCGAACGGAACCGGTCTGCGCGCCCGCGCTGACCGTCAGGGTTACTTCGGTTTGCGGCAAGGTGCTGACCGTGTCCGTAAACAATCGGCCTGTATAGCGGATGGCTGGGAACAGGGTGGGGCTGGAGGCGCTATAGCCCAGCGCGATATTGCCGGATTGATCCGTGGCGATGCTGCCCATCCAGCGATATTCGGTGCTGCCCGGCGCATACGTCATTTGTTGATTGAGCGTCCACGCACCGGTGACCGAGTTGCGCCGTGCTTCATACCAGCGGAGGCCCGTGCGGGTAGAACTGCCCGAACCATCTGCATCGACGGTGTGATTAAGGACGGCGGTCTGGATGCCGCCGTTCAGCGCCCGGAAGGCGACGCGATGCATCAAGCGATCGCCCAGCGAATCGAGTTTCTGCACGGCGCTCGATTGTGGCACACACGTTTCACAGGCATCGGTGTAGGTCGCGATCGTCAGCGCATAGTCGGCCGTGTGCCCGGCGCCCACGCCGAAGACCGAATTGGCCGGGGTAACCCAGTCGGGCTTGAACTCCCAGATTTGCAGCGTGCCGGCCGGATCGGTCATGAAGAAGAAGCCCGGCGTCCCGCTGGCTGGCGGCGTCCCGTCCAAGTCGGCTGGCAGCATGCCGCCGTAATTGGTGCCCAGCGCAAAGACTACCAGCTCAGCGCTGTCATCGCCGGCCAGCAGTTTGGCGCGATTAAACGCCGCCGCGCTTTGCCCCAGGTAGGCTGTGCCGGCTGTGTTGAACTCATGGACCGTCATGTAGTACGCGTTATACGTTGCGTCAGGCCACACGCCAAAGTGGGGATAGTCGTTGAAATAGGTCACGGCATCGCGATAGGCATAATCGTAGACATACCAGGCCCCGGCAGGATCAGCCGTCTGGGACACCGCCACGCACTGATGGAAGGGCGAATAGTTGCCGACTCCTCCGCCGATTGAGAACTGGCTGATAAACCAACGATGAGCCTGCTCGTCAAACAACACGATCGGATCCCCGCTATTCTCGATGGCACATTGCGTGCCGGGTAAGGCGGCTTGCCACAACGCATTGCCTGCGGCCAGTGGCACGACCACCGTCGGCGTTGCCGGATTCGTGACGTCCCACGCTTTATAAGCAAGATTAATCCACTGGAAGTAATAGCGCTTGCCTGTGGCCGGATCGTAACCGATGTCGCCATTGGTGTCCGGCGGCGAGAGACTGATGCCTTGATCGGCCAGCGAGATGCCGTCGAAGTTGGCGATGGGCGACGGCATGGCGACGGTGCCCGCCCAGGTCTGGGCCACGGCGTCCGGCCCGCTTACGCCCGATGGCGATCGGCGCGGCAACTCCGGTTCTTCCGCTCGACTCAGCGCGGCGCTGGGTTTGAACGGCACGGCGGGTACGTCCTTCAACGACTTGATCGTGCCGAAGGCATCGGGCACGGAGACGATAGGCTCACGCAGAGCCGCGATGTTCATCAGTGGTCCCTGCTCCCGATCGGCCTCCCCGCCTTGCAGGCTGAGTCGTTCAAAACGCTGCGCGGCAGGCAATGGCCCAGAGCGAGCCGAAGCGAAAACGGCTACGATTAAGGCGACCAGCGAGCCTAGGACTAAGCCTCGCCATAGTTTTTGGCTGTGCATAACCTTCCTCTTTCTATTCATTCGATTGATGGGGGGATGTAGTTTAGGCCGTTTTGAGCCAAAGGTCAACCATCTTAAAATCGCCGCCCAGGCTCAAGAATAGAAAGAGCCGACGAGCGATTCCATTCGTCGGCTCTCCAACTTCCAACCTCCAACCTCCAACCTCCAACTTCCAACCTCTAACCTCCAACCTCCAACTTCCAACCTCTAAACCAACAACCTCAGCGGCTCTTCCAGATTCCGCTTCACATCCTGTAAGAATTTGGCGGCTTCCGCGCCGTCGGTCACGCGATGATCGGCGGAGATGGTGACTTTCATCGTCTTGCCCGGCACGACCTGGCCGTTCTTCACCACGGGCACGTCGCGCACGGAGCCGACGGCCAGAATCGCCGCTTCAGGTGGATTGATGATGGCGATAAACTCGTCCACATCAAACATGCCCAGATTGCTGATGGTGAACGTGCTGCCCTGCATCTCTTCGGGTCGCGCTTTGCCGGACTTGGCGCGACCGATGATGTCACGCGCGTCGCGCGCGATCTGGGCCAGCGGCTTGCGATCGGCCTCGGCGACGACCACGGTGATTAAGCCTTGCTCCAATGCCACGGCGATGCCCATGTTCACAGTGCCATGTCGAACAATCGCTGTCTCACCGAATGACGCATTGATCGCGGGGAAGTGTGTCAGCGCCACAGCCGTCGCTTTGACCACCATATCGTTAACGCTGATCTTGCCCGCTTCGTCAACGAGCGCGTTTAACTTCGCGCGCAGGGCCATCGCCTCGGCCATGTCGATTTCAGTTGTCACATAGAAGTGCGGCACAGTTTGCTTGGCGGCGACCATGCGCCTGGCGATGGTCTGGCGCAACTTGGTCGGTGTGACCTCTTCGGCTTTCAGCACGCTGGGGCCGAGGAGCGCCGGGGCGGGCGCGGCCTTGATCGGCTTAGCAGATTCAATCGGGGCCGCCACAATCGGCGCACCGACGATCGGTGCGCTCACGACGGGCATCGCCGTCAAGGCGGCATCGACGTCGCGCTTGACGATACGGCCGCCGGGGCCGGTGCCGTTCAATGTGGCTAAATTCAAGCCTTTTTCCTGGGCAATGCGTTTTGCGAGGGGCGAGGCTTTGATGCGGCCATCACCGGCCGCCGGGGCCGCCACGGGCGGCGCGCTCTTCGACTCCGCTTCGCTTCGCTCAGAGTGCGCGGGCGCGGGTACGAGTCCCGCTTCGGCCTTGATCGCACTGAGATCTTCATCGGGTGCGCCGATGATGGCGATCATGGTTTTGACGGGCACAGTGCTGCCTTCATTGACGAGAATCTCGCGCAGCACGCCATCGCCCTGCGCTTCACTCTCGATG
>JACRBO010000277.1 GCA_016219235.1 Chloroflexota bacterium | reverse complement strand
TTGGTAGTTGGAGATTGGAAGTTAGAGAGTTCTGCGTGAACGATCCGCCTCCAGCATCCAAAATCCAACTTCTAACTTCCAACCTCCAAAACAATGTCGCCGCTTTTGCCACCGTGCTTTTCGATCAATCGGATGTTGGTGATGTGTGCATCGCGCTGCACGGCTTTGATCATATCGTAGACGGTAAGCGCAGCAACGGAGACTGCCGTCAGCGCTTCCATCTCGACGCCGGTTTTGCCGGTGGTTTCGGCTCGCGCCGTGATGTCCACGATACCGACGGTATCGCCAATACCATCCGTTTCAACGCGCGCTGCTAACTCGATCGATAGGTGCGTCAGTGGCAGTGGATGGCACAGCGGGATCAACTCGCTGGTGCGCTTGGCGGCCATGATGCCCGCCAGCCGCGCCGCCGCAAACACATCGCCTTTGGGCACGCCGCCCGTCTGGATCAGGTTCAGCGTATCGAGCGATAGACGTACTTCGCCGCGCGCAATCGCCACACGATGTGTATCGGGCTTGGCGCTGACGTTGACCATGTGCGCGTGCCCGTGTTCGTCAAGGTGGGTGAGTGGTTGAGTCATGTATGTTGACGAGTAACGAGTAACGAGTGACGAGTGAAATCCATCGCCTTCCGTCAACGGTCTATCGTCGCTCTTCTCTCAGTTCGCGCCACAGGCGCAATCGGAACTTGAACAGGTCACGGAAGGCACGTAGGATGACTTTGATATTCGCGCCCGTCGGATTGCCCGCCGTGCGTGGCAGATGCGTCACCGGCACATCCGTCATCTTGTAGCCGCGCGCGCGCAGTTCGGCCAGCATTTCCGTATCGATCATCGCGCCGTTCGATTCGATGTGAATGTGCGACAGGACCTCACGCCGGAAGACCTTAAAGCCGCAATCGATGTCGTGGATCGAGCGGCCAAACAGAATCGCCACGACCAGGTTCCAGCCCATGCCGTTGAGGCGGCGGATGAGCGGGTCTTGCCGGTTGACGCGCCAGCCGCTGACCAGCGTCATCCCGGGCGTCAACTTATCGAGCAGCCGCGTGACTTCCTTGAAATCGAACTGCTTATCGGCGGCGGTGAAGACGATTAACTCTTTGGTCGCCGCCGCAAAACCGGCCTTGAGCGCGCCGCCATACCCTCGATTGGGAAAATGCTCCACCAGTTTGAAGTTGGCAATGCGCGGCGCTAACTGGGTGCGGGCCACCTCGCCGGTCGCGTCGCGGCTGCCATCGTTGACCAGAATGATCTCATAATCGACTTTCAAAGATTGCGCAACAGCGGCGATTTCTTCGATGGCGGGCACGACGTTGGCGGCTTCGTTATACGCAGGCACAACGATGGATAAACTCGGCATTCGCAACCTGATTTCTCATTGGATAACTTCGTGAAGTGATTATAACACAGCGATCGCGCGCGTTAAGACGCGCGTGGTCATTGCCGTTCGCTACTCGATCAGGTATAATCGCCCCGCTTTATCAGGAGACCTGTATGTTTGAAAAACTCAAATCGATTCGTGATGCGCTCACCCGCACGCGCCAGACGGCGTTCGGGCGCATTGCCACCTTGCTGGGCGCTACCGAGATCTCGCCGGAGCTGTGGGATGATCTGGAAGCGTTGTTGATTCAAGCCGATTGCGGCGTGGAGACAACGCTCGATGTGCTGGAGCGCGCGAAAGAGCGCGTGAAGCGTGCGGGCGTCACCAAAACCGATCGGCTGCGCGTGATCCTCAAAGAGGAACTGCGCGGCATGCTGGTCACGCCGCCCTCGATCGATCTGTTGGAAACGAACGAACTGCGGATCGTTTTGATCGTCGGCACGAATGGTTCCGGCAAGACGACCAGCATCGCCAAGTTGGCGCACTGGTTGAAGTCGCAACATCGGTCGGTGCTGCTGGCGGCCGCCGATACCTTTCGCGCGGCGGCGGGCGATCAGTTGGAAATCTGGGCCGATCGAGTGGGGGTGTCCGTCATCGGCGGACAGCCTGGCTCTGACCCCGGCGCGATCGTCTACGATGCGATCCAGGCGGCCATCTCGCGCCAGACGAATATCCTGTTGGTGGATACGGCCGGCCGCTTGCACACCAAGTTCAACTTGATGCAAGAGTTGAAGAAGGTGCGCAACGTGGCCGTGAAGGCATATCCCGGCGCGCCGCACGAAACATGGCTGGTGCTGGACGGCACGACCGGGCAGAATGCGCTGGCGCAAGCGCAACAGTTCAAGGCTGCCGTCGAAGTAACCGGCATCGTCATCACCAAACTCGATGGCACCGCGAAGGGCGGCATGGTCTTCGCCGTCTCGCACGAACTAGGCCTGCCGATCCGCTTTATGGGTACCGGCGAGAAGTTGGGCGACATCGCGCCGTTTGATCCTGATGCGTTTCTTGATGGGCTGTTTGATCAAGAACCAACTGAACCTGCCGAATAATCGAGCCTTGTCTACTTGTTTCCTCACCTACTTTCACCATGGACGATCTCAAAACTCACCTCACTGACCTCAACGCTAAGATTGCACGCCTGATGGAGCGTCTTTGACATCGCAGGGAAAAGCAAGCAAATTGCTGACCTCGAAGAGCGCGCCAGCCAACCCGAATTCTGGAACGATCCGACCTCATCACAAGCGGTGATGAAGGACCTCACCGAACTGCGCGGCGTAGTCGAAAACTGGCAGGCGCTCGCGCAGCGCGGCCACGACACCGCCGAACTGCTGGACCTCGGCGATGAGTCGATGGTGGCCGATTTGACGACTGAAGTCGAAGCGATTGAAAAAGAACTCGATCAGCGCGAACTCCAACTGATGTTGTCCGGCGCGCACGATCGCGGCAATGCGCTGCTGGCGCTGCATGCGGGCGCGGGCGGGGTGGATGCCGCCGACTGGAATGGCATGTTGCTGCGGATGTTTTTGCGTTGGGCGGAACAGCGCGGCTTCAAAGCCGAAGTCGTCGATCAGGTGGAAGGCGACGAGGCCGGCATCAAGAACGCCACGCTCATGATCACGGGTGAATATGCCTATGGCTACCTACGATCCGAGCGCGGCGTGCATCGATTGGTGCGCCTGTCGCCGTTCGATTCGGCGCATCGGCGTCACACGTCGTTTGCGCTGGTGGAAGTGTGGCCCGATCTGGGTGAAGGCGACGAGGTTGAGATCAAGCCGCAAGACATCAAGATTGACACGTACAAATCAGCGGGCGCTGGCGGCCAGAACGTTCAGAAGAACGAGACCGCCATCCGCATTACGCACTTGCCTACCGGCATTGTCGTGACGTGCCAGAACGAACGCAGTCAGACCCAGAACCGCGAGACCGCGCTCAAGATTTTGCGGGCGAAGTTGTTCGAGATCGAGGAAGAGCGGCGGCAAAAGGAAATGGCAAATCTGAAAGGCGAGCACATCAAGGCCGAGTGGGGCAGCCAGATCCGATCGTATGTGTTGCATCCCTATCAGATGGTCAAGGATCATCGCACCGAGCACGAGGTCGGTAATGCGCAGGCCGTGCTCGATGGTCGCCTCGACGATTTCATGGATGCGTACCTGCGCTATCGGTTGGGAGAATGAACGTCAACATGCCAAAAGGACCACTCAATGAGCGGTCCTTTTTGATCGAGCGGTTGTCTGGGCAAATTGCAATTCGCCCCGCATGTTGCAGCAATTCTCAATTTGGGGTCTGCAAAC
>JACRBO010000276.1 GCA_016219235.1 Chloroflexota bacterium | reverse complement strand
GTTCAGTTGTGAGGCGATCTGTGACGCGCTCGACCCGTTGGACCTGGCAGCACCCCTGCGGCGCACGGCTGAAGCGCTGCTGCTGGGCTATCCGCACTATGCAGCGAGCGTGGCCCTGACATACGGGAAACCGGACCCGGGCTGGCGCGCCCTGGACCAACTGGTGAAAGATGGCGCGCGGGCCCGTTTCTATGCCAGGCGCAATCAAGCCACGTGCGCTCTCCTCGGATGGTATGCCATCCCGTACGACACGCCGGCGGCCCGGCAAAACCTGATTGACGCCTGGCTGATCGTCAAACCGCACCTTGAAGAAGCGCGGGCGGCTGGCTGGCTGACGATCGCTGAGTATCTAGCGCTGGCTGAAGAACAGCGACCGTCCGTCACCTATCACGGGCAAGCGGTTGAAGCAATCTATCGTGATCCGACTTCCTCCGAGTCGGACGCCCGCTACGTGATCAAACTCGGTGGCTATGGGGTGGGTAGCAAACGGCCCCAGACGCTGCTGCGCAGCGTGTCCACCTGGTGAAGATGTTGACCGATCCGAATGTCACACTCATCGTCGTCGATCACGAGGACCGCCTGACACGCTTCTGGTTAAGTTACCTTGATAAGTTGTTGGCGATGCTAGATCGCTGGATCGAGGTCATCAACTTGACGGCCACCGATCAAGCAGATTCGGTTCCAGACTTTGTCAGATTCATTACCTCGCTTTGCGCGTGCCTGTACAGACAGCGGCGCTCCAGGCGCAAGACCGGGCCTGCATGCCGGGCCGCACGCGGAGGATGAGCGTGGTCAAAAAAGCGATCACTCATCTCAAACTCGATCAGGCTAACGCCAGCAAACTGCGCAAGCTTGACGAGTTGGCCGTCGAGCACCAGCGCGTCGTGCAAGCCTATGTGGACTGGCTGATCAGGTACGAGCAACGCCTGCCTGATAGGTATGCGGCGATTCCCATTACGGATGTAGCGACGTGCCTATCGGGTCGCTGGCAACGTTGCGCCTGGCGGCAAGCCTGTGGGATCGTCCAGTCCTGGTATACGAATGACCGCGAGAATCCGCCGGTCCTGCGCAACCTGTGCCTCCAGGCCAACGCGAACGTCGTGGTGCTCGAACCATCAAAGACACCTGCCTTCGACTTTTGGCTGAGAATCTCGACGTTAGAGGCTGGCAAACCCGTTCGGATTCCTATCACGTTGTACAGACGCGCGAAAGCCACAATCGCGGAGTTCCCCAAACTTTGCATGGGTGTCACGCTCAACCGGCGCGACGAACAGTGGTACGCCACGCTGGTGGTGGAACGGCGGGGGCCCAAGCCACCCGCCGCACACGTCGTCGGAGTTGATATTGGCATGGTGAATATCGTGTCTACTTCAACCGGTCACTGCTACGGGCAAATCAGTCCCGAACTTCGCCAGCGGGTGGAACAATCTGCCGCGAAACGTCGCCGCAAGCAAAAACTAAACGCCTGCTTGAAAAAGAAGGGCCAGCCGGCCATTGACTTGAGCGATCATCGAGCCGAAGCTTTTGCCCGCAATGCGATTGGGCGCGCGCTCAATCAACTGCGGCAAGACTTGCCTGACGGCACAGCGGTGGCGCTGGAGCGGCTGTCGGTCAAAGACATGCGCTTCAAGTCGCGTCAGATGAATCGCGCGCTGCGCGCCTCGCAGTTGGGCTACGTACGCGATAAGCTCAAGTTCAAACTGGACGAGCATGGGATTCGTTACCGTTCGGTTCAACCGGCCTATTCCAGCCAACAATGCTCGCACTGTGGTTTCACTTTCCCGATGAACCGCCGCTCACAGGACCGATTCGTGTGCCTGTGGTGCGGTTATGAAGCCAACGCGGATGAGAATGCAGCTTCCAATCTCGCCAAACGTTTTGGGGACGAGGAACTGAATTCGCTTCCCTTCCGCGATGTGGAGACGCTGCTGGCGCTGCGATTCATGCGGCGTCTCCCGGATGCTCGTAGTGCATCCGCCGGGCTAGACACCAGGGTAAACGAGGTAGCGGACCCCTCACCTCGGTCAATCAGCCCGGTCAAAACGCCTGTGTCATAGATGATTATGAGACGGGTAACTATCACGGTGAGCTGCTGCAGTCGCGGGCAGTCCTGCTGGCCTCGACCGATCCAGGGGCACTGACGCGCCAGGCGGAGCGGGTGGCCGCGCCGCCCGATGGGACGCCCGCGCAGAAGGCAAAACGGATCGAGCACGAGGAAGACGAGCGGGCCGAACGACGCGCCGAACGCGCGTTGGCGCGCAAGCAAAAAGCAGACGTGTCGTGGTTGGGCCTCCACACGGCGGAGATTCTTGCGCCGCAGTTGACCATCAGCGGCGCGACGCTGCGCTACCTGTGTGAGTTTGTGTCCCAGCGCGTGCGGCCCAACGGCCACTGGGTTGAAGTGGAAGAAGCGCTCCGCGTCCGGGAACAGGCCATCGACACCGTGAAGTCGCCGAAAGACCTGGAGTCGCGCTGGCGCGAAGTGTTGATTTTGAGCCTCATCAACGAGGTCATCAGTACCTATGATCCCCGGCAAATCTACGACTGGGATCGCGCGGTGGATAAGATCACCGCGCTGTGCGACCAGACTGAACTCGGTCTGAAACTGGTGAAAGGTTGGGATCAACCGCCAGTCCACCATACAGCGGGCAATTGCTGGGTGTGTGGGCAATTCACAGCGAATGAGCGCCTGACCAAGATCGACGAAGAGGCGGGCTGGCGCGTCGCGCCCGATGGCACGGTGACGTGTTCGACGGCGTGCGGCGTGAAACTGCCACGCGGCGCAAAGTTGCCACGCGGCGCGAAGTTGAAGCGCCGGGCCCCCGGGTCGAAGGCGGGGGCGGCGAAAAAGAAGTAGGACTACGTCCGGTCGCACGCTGCTGGAGTTGATCCAGCGTGCGACCGGTTTCACCTGGAGGTGTCCATGACTGATACACCCTTATCGCCCTCGATGTTGACGGCGCGCCGTAACCCGGTGGTCGCGCTGCTGGCGGTGCTGCTGTCGGCCGTTGATCGGCTGGCGGGTTGGTGGTTGGATTGGCGCATGACGCGCGCGATTGCCAGCCAGCCTGACCTGGCGCGGTTTGATCTGCGCAAGGTCGAAGCCTCGGCTAAAGGCTGGGAGATTGAAGCCTTCGCGCTGGCCGTGCCGATCCTGGCCGAGCAGTGCGCGCGGTTGATGGCTCACTACGGCGCGCAAAACTATATCGAGTTTGAGTTGCTGCCCCGCCTCGATCGCGGGCTGCGCCCGATCGTCATGACGATCCGTTGGGCCAACGGTGAATTGCCGTCCGCCAGGGCAGCCCGGTTTGAAGCGGAACTGCAACGCATCAATGCCACGCTCGCCCAGTGCGGCCTCGCGGGTATCGCCGCTGAGTTTCACGGCCCTGCCGATGCAATCATGCAAATGGCCGGTTATATCCAGGAGATGGAGACGGCCTGGCATCAACTCGGCGAGCCGGAAGACCACGATTACGCCGATCACGCGGACAATGTGTTCGAGGTTGCACCATGATTCGCTACGATCCCGAACTGGGCCTCGTGCAAATGGACCTGGGCGATCTGGAACACTGCGGCTTTGACCACACGGCGTTCGACGGCGAATTGTTTCTTATCGGTATCGAGGAGCCGGACGCGCGCTGGCCCCTGGCGCTGATCGTCAACTTCGCCGGTGGGCACGTCGTCGGCCCGGCCACAGATGCAGCGGTCATGCAACAGCGGCGCGGCGCCCAGGCGACTTTCGAACTCTGGTTGACTCGTTGGCGGGCGTCGTCGCCAAGTCACTGCCTGTGGTGTGGGCGCGTCATCGAGCAGCATCGGCCGCCGCAACCGACGGACACGCCGCACGTCGGGCGCAATGATCGCGCGATCTGTCACTCGTGCGTCAAGCACCTGGCCGTGATCGTGCTGGATCAGGAAAATCGGTTGGAGCGCGAGACGCGACGTGATGCGCAGCGGGCCACGGCCTGCGAATACTGCGCGCAAAGCGTGCCGTTGTCGGGTAGTTCACCGACAATGCACGACACCGGCTCGGCGCTCGCGCCCTGTACGGCGCTTGAGTCTGAGGCGGGCTGAATGCCGCTGCCTGCGATCGTCGAACGGGCGTTGGCCGACCCCGTGACGGACATCGGCCAGTTGACCAGGCCAGAACGTGCCGCGTTGCGACGCTACGTGCAGCGCGGTTGCCTGGCGCGCGGGCAGGGCGGCCCATATCCGTCGCTCAAAACCGTGTACGCCGTGCCAGGTTATGATTTTGTCGGAGAACGCCAGCGGACGCTTCAGCGTATGCTGGGTGGTCGCGCCCTGCCGACTGAAGAAGTGACTCGGATTGGGGAGTAACGCGAGCGGGTGAAGACCTTGGTCTTCACCCGCTGTTGTCGGCTGCGGTCACGCGGGTTTGTGGCTGCGGCTAAGACCTTGATACGGGGTGTTTTCTGCGTGACGGGTCACACGTCCCGCAGGTCGGTATCAATTCGATCCAGGTTAATCCATAGACATGAACGCTTGCCGGCCGCCGCACGGGCCTCGCTGGTGAAGCCGCTGCGGCTAAACAGGGCATAGGTCACGCGCCACTTATCCGCCGGGTCGGGAATGATCTCGTCGGCCTGTTTGAAAAAATACTCAACGACCCCTTTGCGGATTGGCTCAGCCGTCCACTTGCATTCACCGACCAACATGGCGTGATCATCCTCATTGATCGCCACGACATCGATCTGCGGTTTGCGGGTGCCCCAGAAGGATCCGACGCGGCGCGGCACAAATGGCAACTGTCCCGCATCACCTTGCTGCAACACCCATTCGCGGCACAATTCTTCAAAGACGTAGGTCCCGACAAATTCCGGCAGATGTTTCTGGATAGTCTGCCAGGCTTGCTGGACTAACCCTCGTTCCAGGTTGGAGCGCGCCGGCGCGATGTAGCGATAGTAAAAGCGCAAGTAGTGATCGACGATGCGGTACCGGCCCTGCTTGCTCTGGTCCGGGTGGCTCACCGTCGCGGGGACTTCACGCTCGACAATCCCGAGATGCTGCAACACATCGAGATATTTGCCGACGTTGGAGGGCTGCAGCCCCGACATGGCGGCGATCTCGTTGTTGCGCGTGAAGCCCGAAGCGATCGAGTCTACGATGGCGACGTAATTGCGCGGCTCGCCGAGTTGATCGCGCAGGAGTGCGCCGGCGTCATCGATGATCATGGCGTTGGATAACAGCCCCAGCAGATTGTCATCGGCCGAACGGCCGGCGTCACACAGTTCCAGATACTGGGGCACGCCGCCCACACACGCATAGATGGTCGCGCGCTCCTCGGCTGAGTAGGTCGGAAAAAACTGCGAGAGTGCCCCAAAGGGCATGGGTTGCAAGTGTAGGCTGCTCGTCGCGCGGTTGTAGAGCGGTGAACGATAGGCCAGCACTTCGCGCTCAATCATCCCGGCGTGCGAGCCGGTCAAGATCAGCAGCACGTTACTGCGTTTGAGGCGATGATCCCACACGCGCTGCAGAACACTGGCCAGTGACGGATCGGCCTCGATCAGATACGTAAACTCGTCGATGACCACCACCAACCGCTCGGTCGCCAAACGCGCCACTTCAGTGAAGGCCAGCTCCCACGTGCTGTAGGTGAAATCGGCGGGGACAGGTTGATCGGGATTGAGGTAACTCTGGACCGCGGCTGAGAATGAGCGGAGCTGTGCGGCGTCCGAGGTGCGATCGGCTGTCCAGTAGAGGGCGGGACGTTGGATGGTCTCCAGCCAGTGCGTGAGCAGTGCTGTCTTGCCCACACGTCGCCGGCCATAGAGGACAAACATCTGGCCGCCTGAACGGGCATACAGTTCGTTGAGCAGTCGAAGTTCGCGCTTGCGGTTGTAGAAGGTCATGATTTATCTCTAAAGTATTATACTTTAGAGATAGTTTATCACAGCCGCACCCACTGTCAAGATCGAGGTCTGTTGTCGGAATTCAAAGTTATTGGCAATAGACCCGAAGATAATGGCAATGGAAATCCGAAGTTATTGGCAATGGCCGACTTGGATGTGTTTCTCTCGTGTTTTTGAAAGTTGGCGGTAGTCCATTGCCAATAACTCTGGCGACGTTGTCGGGCATTGTCATTAACTCCGACGCAAAGTTCGGCTGTTGCCGTTATCTTTGGAGCCTGTTGCCATTATCTTTGACTGAAACGCGGCAACAAGCCTTGCTCATTGCCATTATCTTTGGTTTCCGACATCTGTGTCGGTTCTCACAATTCCTGGCAATACACTCGTAGTTCCTGGCAATAGCATCACAGATCATGGCAATGACCGACACGCAGTTCCTGGCAATGGCCGACACGCAGTTCCTGGCAATGGCCGACACGCAGTTCCTGGCAATGGCTTCCTCCGCTCTGCGATGATCGTGCGGGCAACAGCATTTTCCGTGTAACCTGATCTATCTTCTTCGACTGGCCTGATCGGCTGTTGCCATCATCTTTGAGAATCTGTTTAACCTGTTTTTCGGCTATTGCCAGGATCTATGATTCTCATTGCCAACAACTGTGAGAAAAAGTGGCAATTTAGGCCACTCCATTGCCAACAATTATGAGATCCGACACTGTTCTCGGAAATCAAAGTAATGGCAATGGTGTCAAAGATAGTGGCAATAGTCCACCTGGGGGTGTTTCTCCGGCGTTTTTGAATGTTGGCTGTAGTCCATTGCCAACAACTTTGGCGATGCTGTCGGCCATTGCCATTAGCTCTGACAATAAGTTCGGCTGTTGCCGTTATCTTCGGAGTCCATTGCCATTATCTTTGATCCGACATTTCTGTCGGGTCTCAAAGATAAGGTTCACCCGCACTTTTGATGACGCGGGCTCGCACGATAACGTGTTAGCGCGCGCCGCCGGCCCGAATCTATGATCTCAACACCACTGGCAGGTACACCCGGTATTCGCTAATGATAGTGGTTAACTGCCACACCGGCCCGATCGTTTGACTGAGCCCATCGGTCGCTGTGACACGCCAGAAATACGTTGTGCCAGTGATCAGATTCGGCGCATACGATGTTTGTGTCACGGTGACGATGTTCGATGGTGGATTGCTGGTACTGATGGCGACGGTGTAGGTTAGCGGCTGCCTATCGGGATCGCCGCCCTGCTATGTCAGGGGCTGATGCGTGAAGACATTGAGGGCCTGATCGGCCGGGCTGGGACTGCTCGGCGTGTTGGGCGCGACATTATTCAACCCCAAAATCTTCATGGCGATGTTATGCCGCACGCTGTCCAACACAGCGCCATCGTTCTTCCGCAGGAATTGCCCGTTGACGATTGGCGGGCAACCGCTCCATTCGCAACGACCTAGTTGGCCGTAGGCTCGCGCAACTTGATTGCGTGCAACGCGCCAAAGCCACGTTGCTTGGCCAGCTTGAACAAAGCCCAATCCTGCAAGCCCGCGCGGATGACCTTGAGCCGATAAGACGGCACCGGCCCATCGAGTGTGATGCTTGCCGGAGAGCCATAACCCTGCGCGGCATCGGTGCCATCGTGATGACCGGGATAGATCAACACGCCGTCGCCGCTCTTGCTGAAATCACGTTCGGCCCCCACGGATTGGATTCGTGCCACGCGATGGTGTCCCAATACAGGAAACCAGTGGCACTTTCATACCAACTGCCCCACAACATCAGACGCGGCCCCGCGCCCCATAACGTGTTCGTCGAAAACGTCGGATAGGGTGCGCTCTGCGCGTAGCTCTCATAGAACCACAGTTGGATGTTTTGTGCGAACAGTGTGGGCCAAATGCTGCGCCCGTAGGGGATGTCATTGGCCGGGATGCCACTGTCATAGTTCCAGTGATCGTATCTTTTCAACGCCACACAGTAAATGCCTAGCGCTGGATTAAGCGTGCCCACGTCGCCGGGCGTGGGATCAGTCGTGTCCATGATGCGCGCCTTCCAGTCGGCATCACCTAGCTGCCTGCGTTGTGAATCCTGTGCAATATCCGGCAGAGAGACATCGTCGGGTTCGTCAAACGCATACACGATCGTGGAAGTGAACCAGCCCGTGGACTTGAGGTGAGACGCCCAGGCCTGAGCTAAAGCAGTGTATTGAGTGGGCGTGCAACTCTGTTCGAAACCCCAGGCGGCGCCGGCGTGTCGGCTGGCGGCAAGAACACGGTCGGAGTGGCCGTTGGCGCAACCACCACCGGAATCGGTGTAAAGGTCGGCGGGGCCGTCGGTCATGGTCGAGGTGGTCAGTTTGGTCACCGTGGCGGCCGGCGTCCAAGTGGCCGTCTGCGTGGCAATCGTCGGCGTGAGCGTCAGCTCGAAGGTGGCCGTCCACGTCGCGGTCGGCAGGTCGGCCGCGGTCGCCTTGATCGTGGCCGTGGGCAGATCGATGATGACGTCTGTCGACTGAGCGGGAGTCGGCACATTTCTCAAAAGTGCAAGCTACTCAAGGATCTGCGCTGTCTTCGAGATCAGCTCAACGCGAGGATCATGCAGGGTGTTGAGGACACGCTGGCAGGTCGGGTAAAATCGTTCCGGGTCGTCCGCGCCAACCCAGCCGCCTGCCCGGCCTAGTTGGGTCGTGTGGACGACCAGGCCATCCCAAACCTCGTCGATCAACTGTTTCGCGGAAACGACCTCGCCCTGGTTTAAGCGAGCTTGCGCCAACCCGGCGAGCGGCTCCAGCAGCAAATGTTGCTGGCCTAACTCTCGACGCACGTCGACGGCGTGTTGATAAGTCGTAGCCGCTTCGGGCCAGCATTCCAGGGCCGTCCACATGTCCCCGAGTAACGCCAGGTTGTATCCGTAGGTCGGTCGGGCGCCGATCCGCCCGGCGATGTGCGCCGCTTGCCGGCCATAATCCAGCGCGATCTGATCCTCGCCGAGGTGCAGCAGGACCAGGCCCAGATCAGCCAGTGCTTTGCTCTCACCACGGGCATGTTTGGTCTGGCGTCGAAGGCGCAAGGCTTGCTCAAG
>JACRBO010000275.1 GCA_016219235.1 Chloroflexota bacterium | reverse complement strand
GACTTCACGATCGAGTGCAGCAACTTCACGGTGAAGGCGCAGCAAAAAGCCGATATTCAGGCGCAAATGGACTTATCGTTGAAGAGCGCGACCTCCACCGCCAAACTCGAAGGCGTGATGATGGAAGTCTCCGGCTCGGCGTCGGGCAAAGTGACCAGCAGCGGCGTGCTGGAAGTGCAGGGCAGTCTGGTGAAGATCAATTAGTCATTGGTCGATTAGTCAATTAGTCGATTAGTCAACCGGTAACTGGTTGACTGGTTCACCAATTGACCAATTAACCAATCACCAATTGACCGATTACTGATCGACCAATTACCAATTGACTACCCGACTACAGGACTATACGACTTCATGACCAACCCTCTCATTGGCAAAGGCTGGGCGTTTCCGGTGAGCGTGGACGGGCGCGGCGGCATTGCGCTGGCCGTGGACACCACCGACATCGATCAGGCCATCATCACGATTTTGAGCACCGGCATCGGTCAGCGCGTGATGCGGCCCGACTTCGGCTGCAAGATTCACGATCTGGCCTTCGCGCCCATCAACGCGCAGACGCTGGGGTTGGTCCAGCGATACGTGGAAGAAGCGATCGGGTGGTGGGAGCCGCGCGTGGACGTCGTTGATATTGAAGTCACCACCGACTCATCGCTGCGGGCCGTCGGCAAGCTGATCATCAACATCCGTTACCGTGTAAAGGCGACGCAGGACACGCGCTCGCTGGTGTATCCGTTTTATTTGATCAACGAAGAGTGAGTGGTGAACTGGTAATCGGTCAACTGGTAACTGGTCAACTGGTCAACTGGTCAACTGGTAATCGGTCAACCAGTCAACCGATTACCAATTACCGATTACCGATTGACTAATCCACTACGCGCCCAAGGACTAATCATGCCCCTACCTGAACCGCGACTCGACGACCGTCATTTTCAGGACCTCGTCAACGAAGCCAAAGGCTTGATTCCGCGCTATTGCCCGGAGTGGACGGATCACAATCTGTCCGATCCGGGCGTCACACTGATCGAGTTGTTCGCGTGGATGACGGACCTGATGTTGTACCGGCTCAATCGGGTGCCGGACAAAAACTACGTCCGCTTCATGGACTTGATCGGCATTCGTTTGCAGGGCGCGACGCCCGCCCGTGCGCCGATCACGTTCTGGCTGTCCGCGCCGCAGCCGGGGCCGATCACGATTGCGAAAGGCACGGAAGTGGCGACGGTGCGCACGGGCGATCAAGCCGCGATCACGTTCACGACCGATGAAAACTTGACCGTGATCCCGCCCACGCTCCGATCGGCCTGGACGTCGTCCGACGAGCAGAACTTCGTCGATCAGACGCCTAAGCTTGATCTCGCTACCGAACTGTTCGATGCTTTCCAGCGCAAGCCGATCGCGGGTGATGCGCTGTATCTGGCCTTCGGCGAAAACTTGAGCCAGAACATTTTGTCGCTCACCATCGATTGCCGCGTCGAAGGCATCGGCGTCGATCCCAAAGATCCGCCGCTGGCGTGGGAAGCGTGGTGCGGCGAAGGCAAGCACTGGGTGCGCTGCGATGTCGACTCCGACGGCACGGGCGGCCTCAACACGATGGGCACGGTGATTCTGCACCTGCCGCGCGGCATGGAAGTGAAAGCGATGGGCAGTCAACGCGCCTTCTGGGTGCGCGTGCGGCTGACGCCGGTGCGGCCTAAGCAATCGTCCTACTCCGCCTCGCCGCGCATCAACACGATCAAAGCCATCACCATCGGCGGCACGGCCTGGGCCACGCACTCGTTGGTCATTCGCAACGAAGTATTGGGCCGCAGCGACGGCACGCCCGGCCAGACTTTCCGCATTGAGAATCGCCCCGTTCTGCCGCGTCGCGAGGGCGAGACGATCGAGATTCAAAACGAAGTCGGCGACTGGATTCCGTGGCAGGAAGTGGAGACCTTCACCAACTCGACGGGCGACGATGCCCATTACGTGATCGATAACGTCAGCGGTGAAGTGCAGTTCGGGCCGGCCATTCGCCAACCAAACGGCGTCGAACGCTACTACGGCTTGATCCCGCCCAAGGGCAAGCAACTGCGGTTTGGGCGCTACCGATCGGGTGGCGGCACGATCGGGAATGTGGGCGCGAATACGCTTACCGTGTTGAAGTCATCGATCCCCTACGTGGCGCGCGTGAATAATCGTTTGCCCGCAGCGGGCGGCCTCGATCAAGAGTCATTAGACTCTGCCAAGATGCGCGCCCCGCAAGCGCTGCGCACACGCAATCGAGCGGTAACGGCGGAGGACTTTGAGCACCTGGCAAAGCAAGCGAGTCAGACGGTCGCGCGCGCCCGCTGTATTCAGGCTCGCGTCGAAGAGAAGACCGATGCGCCCACGCCGGGCACTGTCGAAGTGTTGATCGTGCCGCAGGTGTCGGTGGGCGGGCGCATCACGCCACAGACGTTGCAGCCCGCGCCGGAGTTGATCGAAGAGGTGCGCAAGTATTTGGACGAACGGCGTTTGCTGACGACGAATCTGGTGGTGGATAGTCCCGCTTACGTCGGCGTCGCCGTTGAAGCCACGGTGATGGTCCACAAGCACGCGAGCATCGAACGAGTCCAGGCGCAGATCGTCGAGCGCTTATCGAAGTACGTCGATCCGCTGGTCGGCGGGTCCGATGGGCAGGGCTGGCCCTTCGGGCGCGATCTGTACCTATCGGAAGTGATGACGATCATGCAATCCGTCAGCGGTGTGGAGTTCGTGCAAGACGCGACGTTGTATCAAGTCGATCTGCGTTCCGGGCAGGCGCGCGCTGCGGGCCAGAAGATCGCGCTGACGCAAGACGCGCTGTTGTTTGCGTATGATCATCGGATTACGGTGAAGACAAGAGTGTAACTGGTCAATCGGTAACTGGTCAACTGGTCAATCGGTAACTGGTTAATCGGAAACGGTCAACTGGTAACCAGTCAACCGATTACCGATTACCAATTACCAGTCACAAATTACCCATCACGGATCCCTCCATGTCCTTCGGCAAACTCGAAATCAAATACGCGGATGGCACGAGCGGCGTCATCGAACTGACGAAGCCCCAGATGATACTGGGGCGCTCGGCGGATGTCGATATTCCGCTCAACGATCAACAGGTCTCGCGGCGGCATGCGGCCCTGTTGTGCGGCGCGGACGGCGTGCGCCTGGTCGATGCCGGTTCGGCCAATGGCACGTTCCTCAGCGGCGCGCGGCTGCCCGCGCAGCAGCCCGTGCCGTTGTCCGACGGCGCGCAGATTCGCGTGGGGCAAACGCTGATCAAATTTGTCGCGCCCGTCGTCGAGGTGGACAAGACGACCACGCCGGTGCGAATGCGCGCGGCGGCGCAACCGAAACCCGAGGTCGAAGATACGGCGATCAGGCGCAAGCCGGCGACGACTGCCCCACTCGAAGCGGCGGCACCACCGCCATCGTTTACACCACCGCCTGAACCGCCTGAGCCGATTGAGGTCAGTGCACCCGAACCGCAGCGGCCGGTCACGCCGCCGGGCATGCCCACCGATCAGAGTTCGTATCTCAAGTATCTACCATCGTTCCTCGGCGGCAATGAATTTTTGGGCCGTTTTCTGCTGATTTTTGAGCAAATTTTGACGCCGCTCGATCGGCAGATCGATCAGCTCTATCAGTATTTCGATCCGCGTCTGGCGCCGCCCGACTTTTTGCCCTGGCTGGCCTCGTGGCTGGGTCTGGTGCTGGACGAACGCTGGCCGGAAGGTCAACGCCGCGAGTTGATCCGCGCGGCGGTGGAATTGTATGAATGGCGCGGCACGCGGCGCGGCCTGAGTGAGTTTCTTCGGCTGTACACCGGCTTCACGCCGGACATCGTCGAGCCGGGGGTGGGCAAAGGCGCGAAGGCCGATCAGGCCCATCGCTTTGTCGTGCGGATCAAATCATCGGAACCGGACAAACTCGATCGGGCGCTGCTGATGTCGATCATCGATTTGGAAAAGCCCGCGCACGCGGGGTACAAACTGGAAGTGATAAGTGATAAGTGACGAGTGATGATCGGCGTTCACTCGTCACTCATCACTCGTCAGCCTCAAGGATCATCATGTCTCAACGAATAACGCTTGCCCTCATTCTGCTTTGCACTCTCGCGCTGCTGGCTTCCTGCGGTGGCAGCACCACGCCCGCCGCGCCCGGCGATAGCGGGACGCAGTTGGCGCAAACGGCTGAAGCGATCTTGACGGCGACGGCCGCGCCCAAAGTCACACCGACGGCCACCGTGCCGCCGATCGTGCCGCCCACGCAAACGCCCGATGTGCCGCCGCCTGCGCCCACGGCTCAGCCCGCGCCCTGCACCAACGATTCCAAATTCGTGGAAGATATTTCGGTGCCGGATGGCACGCACTTTGCGCCGGGCACGCCCTTCGACAAAACGTGGCGCATTCAAAATACCGGCACCTGCACGTGGGACACGACCTATCAATTCCGGTTGATCAACGACGTGGCGCTGGCCGGGCAGAACATGAATCTGCCGCAGACGGTCGCGCCGAATGCGACGATTGACGTCACGGTGAAGTTTGTGTCGCCGATGACGGCGGGCAAGTATCGCAGCCAGTGGCGCATCTTCGCGCCGGATGGTTCGCCCTTTGGTCAGCGTCCGTATGTGGAGATTGTCGTCCCGTAGGGCCTAACCAGCCTATCGGACGCAGATTGGCGCAGATGAACGCAGATAAATTCAAATCTGCGAAATCAGCGTTTACACTTGCCCTGGCGGGCAGTGCCAGGGTCTGCGTCCCATTATTTTAACGATGCTCAATCAGATCAAGCGGCATATTCTTCAACATCCGGTGGCTTATGCGATCGGCGGCGCGGTCGTTGGCGCGATTGTGATCGGGTTGGCGCTGGCGGCGCTGGTCGTGCTGCGCGTCGTCGCGCCCGCCGCCCGATCGACCCCCACGCCCGCCGTTACTACTGCCGCCATCATCACGCCGACGATCACCGCTACGCTGGAAGCCGCCGCCTGCGCGCGGCCGCCGCTGAAACCGATCGAACCCACAACGCTGAATGCAGCCACTAATCCTCAAATCGCTGCGCCGCGCGGCCGCGCCGGTGATCCGCTGCCCTTCCTCGAACTGCCGTTTCCGTGCAATGGTATTGACGGCGGCTTCGGTTGCACCGACGCGCAATTTCGCCGCGCCAGCCAGCGCTATCGCGCCGGCGGACGCATCAACAGTTTCTTCGATCATCTCTATCCGTTGTATCCCGCGCCGCGCGCGAAGGCGGTAACGGCAGGCCGCGAGCCGTTCGATACGCCGATTGGCGATCGCATCCTCATCTTCGACGGCAGCGCCAGCGAAGCGGATTACTACAGCGGCCATCCCGCATATGACTTCATGCCCTATGTACCGCGCACGCCCACCACGCCCGTCTTCGCCGCCGCCGCCGGTCTGGTGATGGACGTTAACACGCACGCCGCCTCGGGCGCGTTGTACGTGAAGATCAAACACAGCGTTGTCGGCATCGGAGATTTCGAGACAATCTACTGGCATCTGAACCCCGATCAATTTTTTGACGCGATGAAGAGCCGCGTCAATCAGCCCATCAACGCGGGTGAGCGCCTGGGCACGATGGGCAACACGGGCTGGAGCACGGGCCATCATTTGCACTTTGAAGTGCGCTTCGATCGCAACCGCGACGGCGTGTTCTCTGCCGATGAAACGGTCGATCCCTACGGCTTCACGCCCGGCGCGCAATATCCCGTCGATCCGTGGGGGACGGCGCAGACCTTCGTTGACGCGCGCGGCGCAACGTACACGCACGCGCCCAGCCTCAGCTGGTATCTGTGGCTGCATCCGCTGGGCGTGAGCGCGCAAGTGCCGCCCGATGGCGGCGGCCAGATTGATCTATCGATCAGCGCATTGATCACATCGACAATTGAAGCGCTCACCTGCGCCCCGATTGGATCACTGCCGCCCAACGGCACCGTCAACTGGTCGCAGTCGCCCGATCCGAATCCGACCGATTCGACGGCGGGCACGGGCAATGCGCATAGCCTATCGGTCTTTGATTCGAGCGGTAATCCTATCGATAAATTTGATCCACCATTGGAAATTCAAATCCCCTTTGACGATGAGGATTTGACCAACGTCGATCCGAACACGCTGATCATTTATCGCGCCGAAACCGATCGAAACGAGTGGACGCCGCTCTCAACGCAATTGGATTTGAGCAGGCACATCGCCATCGCCTTCACCGATCGACCGGGCCGTTTCAGTTTGATGGGCAAGCCGACGCGCGACCTCGTTCCGCCGATAACGGACATTCAACTATCGGGCGTGACTTCGCCGGAAGGCGCGTTCTACGATCAAGTCACGGTGACGTTGACCGCGACCGATGCGAGCGGCATCGCGCAGATCGAATACAGCCTCGACGGCGGCTCAACGTGGCTGGTGTACACCTCGCCGATCACGATCGCGCCGAGTGGTGTGCCGCAGCCGCTGGAGCCATCGGATGAAGTAGGTGAAACCTTCG
The DNA here is from genome assembly GCA_016219235.1 of Chloroflexota bacterium. The sequence continues at coordinate 6,202 of JACRBO010000275.1, read as the reverse complement.
GCGGCGGGCCGGGCCGTTTTGTCGTGCTGGCTTCGGCCACGGACAACGCGGGCAACATCGAAGAGCCACCAGCCTATCGGAGTCTGGTGATCGATCCATCGCTCGCGCCGACGCCCACTCGTCGCCCGGCCACACGCACGCCCACTCCGACGCCGACGGCCACGCGGCCACCCATCGTCTTTACGGCGAAGCCCAATCCGATCGGGCGCGGGGCCTGCACGATCTTGTCGTGGGCGGTCGAGAATGTGAAATCGGTCCGGCTCAACGGTGAGGGAGTGAGAGGACGCAGTCAGCGCGAGGTCTGCCTGTTTGAAACCACGACGTATACGCTGCGTGTGGAGTTCATGGACAACAGCACACTCGATACCGCGCTGACGGTTACGGAGAATCTGTTGCCAACCTCGGATCATAAGACGCCGCCCCCGCCGCCGCGCCAGTTGACTCCCAACGACACGCAAGTCAAGTGCGAAAGTCCTGCCACGCTGACGTGGAGCGAAACGAAAGACGCCAGCGGCATCATCCGCTACGACTGGCAGCTGGAGCGCTACGTGCCCGATTCAGATGGCGCTTACACGCCCGTCGCGGCCGGCAGCACGGCGGGCCTGACGGCGCGGGTGCCCGTGGAGTGTGGCCGGGCTTATCGATGGTTTGTGCGCGCCACCGACGGCGCAGGCAACACCGGCCAGTACTCGTTCAGCGCCTATTTTGACGTTGCGCCCTATTGATCGTGTGCTAAACTGGAATCGGTGATTGGTAATTGGTCAATTGGTAATCGGTTGATCGGTCAATTGGTCAATCAGTTGCCAGGCGCTTCGCTTCATCGCACACGGCATATGAAAGAAAAGGAGTGTTGCGTTGTCTGGCCCATATTTTTCAGGACAACAGCCATCCTCGTGTGGACATTACTACCCCGATGTGCTTCGACTACGGGATGAAAAAAGACCGGATGGGACATTCGTCCGAATCATCGATTGCAGTTATTGCGGCAGATACGAGTTTCAGTTGGATGTGCACACGCTTGCCAGGGCGCTCGTGCGTAAGCTCAACCAGAAAGGCTTTGATGTCGGAACCAGAGAAGATGAGCTTGCTCAAGTCAGGCAGAAAGAATTGGAAAAGTTTATGTCGGGCGATAAGGATAAGGCGAGAGCGCTTCAGCTACTGCAATCGCTGCTTGAAGACGCCATCGCTGGCGGAGCGAACTCGATTGAATTGGAATACGGGGATGAAGGTCTCGAGATAACCCAATTCGTTGGGAACAGTGGAATCGGTGGTGTGGTGGACGATCGTCAGCTTGCCGAAGAGCTCATCGGACTGATTGTCGAACGTGCCAAACTTCAGACTGAGTCTCGCGGTATGATCGACTGGGTTTACCGTGGCAAATCGCACAAGATCATCGTTTCAGAATATGACAACTTTGGTGAATCCGCCTTCAAACTGCTATTGGAGAGACCCACGCGGAAACGCGCCTGACAATGGCGTGCCGCCGATGTGCCCGGCTGCGAAAATCAGTGACCGTTTTTCACGATTGAGACCTGGGTCGGTGGCCTGCGGCTGATGCCCGGCCGTTAGCAGGCTGTCTCGCAGTCGAGATAGTGCACACCCTCAATCAAGCGTTCTGAGATCAAAGTATCACTGCAAAACATACGCCTAATTCACACTACATGTTACCATTCGGTCACGCCGCTGGCGGGTATCTCACAGGTGCATTACTCGCAGTCATCACGAAGGCCAATCAACGGCAATCGCGACGATTGCGACTGCTTGGGATGCTCGGCGGTTTGTTGCCAGACTTTGATCTTGTGATCTATAGCGCATTGCGGCAACCTCTGGCCCTGGAACCAGACCCCCATCATCATACCTGGCCTACTCACACTGCTCCGTTCTATCTTATCTCTGATGGCTTATTGGCAGTATGGGCGCGCAAGACACAACACATCCAGTTGTCTAAAGATGTTGCAGCGTTAACGGCGAGCGCCTGCGCTCATTTGGTTCAAGATATGTTTGGTAGCGGCGATGGAATTCCCCTGTTATCCCCCGTCAGCACACGCATGTTTGGGGTACATCTGCTTGGGGTTCATGGGAAAGAATGGCGCAAGCGCTACCTCCGCGATCCCATATTTTTGTTTGAGCTGGCGCTGATCTTGGCTTCGTTTGTTCATTTGATTAGGAACGAGTCATACAATCGCAAGAGTAATCTCCCATCGGGGCCGGCCAACACAGTTACCAGTTGACCGATTGACCAGTTACCATTCACCAGTCAACCAATTACCTCAAAGGCGCTACTATGAAATTCGGCACACTGCACATTAAACTGCCCGACGGCAAAACGCGCGACTACCCGCTCGATCAACCAAGCGTGTCGGTGGGCCGCGCGCAGGGCAACGAGTTGATCGTCGAAGACACGTCGGTGTCGCGGCGGCACGCGCGGCTCAGCGTCGAGTCGGGCAAGCTGCTGATCGAAGATTTAGGCTCGGCCAATGGCACGTTCATCGGCAGTCAGCGGTTGACGGCCAACTCATCCAGCCTGGTGCCCGAAGATCAGATCGTGCGACTGGGCGATGTGGAGATTCGCTACACGCCCGCGCCGGTGGTCGAGGCGACACAGGCCTTTGCCAAACCCAAGATCGAAACGGTCGCACCCGCTGCCGCGCCCGACGGGCCGCCCGTCAGCATCTCGCTGGTAGGGCCGACGCAGCCTGTCGCGCCGGGCACCGTGACGACGGCAAACTTGACGATTCAGAATCGCGGCACGGTAGTGGATGAGTTGATCATCAAGGTGTCGGGCGTCCCGATCGAGTGGGTGCGCATCACCAAGGATCGCGTGCCGTTATTGCCCAACGCGCAGGAAACGATCACGATCACCTTTGCGCCGCCCCGCCGGCCCGATGCGACGGCGACCGATCACGCCTTCATCGTCAGCGTGATCTCGCGCGAATATCGCACCGGCGCCAACGCCAACGGCACGCTGAAAGTGCTGCCATTTCAGGGGTTTTCGTTCAATTTGAATCCGCAGCGCAGCACGCGCGATTATCAGTTGATGGTGCAGAATCAGGGCAACGCGCCCACGGCCTATCGTTTTCACGGCAGCGATGACGAACAGGCGTTGACGTACCGGTTCGGGCAGGACGGCGTGTCGCTGCAACCGGGCCAATCGGGCGCGATTGCGCTGCACGTCGCGCCGAAGATCAAGCCCAGAGTCGGCACGCGCGAAACGCGCTCGTTCAATATCGTCGCCACGCCGCTCGATCCGACGGCGGCCGAAACGAAGGCGACCGGCCAGTTGATCATCCGCCCGCCGATTCCGGTGTGGCTGATTCCGCTGGTGCTGTTGATGACGTTGTGTGTGTGCGTGGGCAGCGCCTGGGCGTACACGCAGGTGTGCGGCACGCTCGGCTCGAGTTTGCCGTTGTGCCCGGTCAACGTCAAGCCGGTGATCAACGTGTTTAACGCCACCCCGGCCGAGATCGAAAAGGGCGGCACGATTGCGTTGACGTGGGACGTGAGCAATGCCGAGAAAGTGGAATTGATCGCGCCGGTGCAGGAGACGCTGCAAAAGAGCGGCGTCAAAACGCTGAATGTCGAGCAGAGCACCAACTACACGCTGAAGGCGACGAACAATTTGGGCGGCTCGGTCGAGAAATCGATCACGGTGAAATTGAAGAACAGCCCGCCCGTGGTGCAGAGCTTCACGTCCGATCCGCAAGTGGTGGTGGCGGGCCAGCCCGGCAAAGTGACGTTGAGCTGGACGGTCGCCGGGGCGACCACGGTCAGCATCGAGGGTGTGCCGGGCGTCAGCGGCACCACAGGCAGCGCCCAGATCGATCCGCCGGCAGCCAGTAAAACTTACAAACTGGTCGCCACCAACGAAGCCGGGACGGTGGAGCAGTCGATCACGATCAGCGTTTCGTCGGCGGGCTGCGTGATGATCAGCAGCGCGGACATGCGTGAAGGTCCGTCTGAGAAATATCGTGTAATCGACCTGATAGCGGCGGGCGTGACGGTGTCGCCGGTCAGCCGCAACGGTACGGGTGAGTGGCTGCGCGTGCAAGCCAACAAGGAAGGCTGGATTCCCGCCGGCAGCGTGAACTGCGCCAACGTCAAGATTCTGGACATCCCCACCGTCAGCCCGGCCGACGTCCCGCCGGAACCGACCAACACGCCAACCATCACACCGACCCCGACCAATACGCCGGTACCCACGGACACGCCCACACCCACGCCATCACCGACCGTGAAGCCGCCCGTTGTGACGATCAAGCCGCCAATCGGCACGCTGGTCTTCCAGCCGCCGGTGTTGATCAATCCCGGATTGATCTTATCGTTTGCGGGCAACAGCATCGATGACTATGTGGGCAACTGGGTGCCGGAAGATGCGAATTGGAACGGCGTGGTGGTGATCAACATCACCAAACAAAATGCGACGCAGTTGCGCGTGCACGGGGAGGGCAAATGCTCGCCGACGAACTGCAACTGGGGTGAAGTGATCGTCACCTTCAGCGCTGAACCGGTGGTCGTCAACTTCCCGAACGGCCGCACGCTGACGATCTCGATGGAGTCATTTACGCAGCTGCGCGCGGTGAAGACGGGCGGCGGCACGACGGACGATGTGAAGTATAAGAAACAGTAAGCCGAACGAGTGATGAGTAACGAGTGACGAGTGAGTGGTTACCCTCACTCGTCACTCGTTTTTTGTCATGGCCTCCAATTTGGTTTGGGCACCATCGCCGGAATGGCGAATGGTCCGTTGGCGAGATCATCCCAGAAATTTCCCGCGTTTAGGCCGCTGTAGGAAAAGATCGCCACGCCGGGTGCGCCCAGCGATCGGGCCGCGGCAATCCGATCGAACAGCGGCGTCGTCTCGGTGTACGCGCCGCTGATGCCGGGCATGATCCAGCGGCCCTGCGCGTCGTCGATGAAGCCCTGCGTGCGCGTGATCCACTTCGGCAAATCGTTCAGGATGTCGCTGGTGTAGAGCATCGGCAGATTGGCATCCATGTAACTGCCCGCCAGCCAATCTTTGGACGCCTGGAAGAAACCGTTGTAGCCGTCGGAATAGTTGGGCCACACGGCGGCGCTGAGCAAGAGTTTGGGCTTGATGGCCGTCGTGGCGGAGTAGATGCGGGCGACGAGGCCGCTGACTTGATCGCGTTGGAACTGTGGCCGCCAGGTGGTGAAGACGAGCGTGGGCGAGATCGCCAGCGCATCCGTGAAGGCTTGCATCGTCGCCGGATCGGATGAGTAGTTGGAACTGGAATAGCGCACCAGATCGAGGTGCAGGCCGTCCAGATCGTAGCGCGTGGCGAGATCAACCGCCACCGACAGGATGTGCGACTGAACGATCGGGCTGGCGGGACTGGCCCACAAATAGCCATCGATGCTGCAGCGGCCGCCTTGACTGGCCGGGATCAGATTCATCGGCAGCGGTGGATTGCCGTTTTGCCATTCGCGCCAGGCGAAGATGTCCGACTGGTAAGTCCATTGCCAGAACGGATGAAGCACAGCGGTCTTTGTCGGGCCGAGGCTGTCGCACAACCACGTTGGATAGACGTTCATATAGGCGTGAAGTTGCAGGCCGCTGCCGTGGGCGCGCGTGATCATGTAAGCGAGCGGATCCCAGCCGGGATCGACGCCGAGGGTCCTGGTCGTCTGACCGGATAGACGTGATGCCCACGGCTCGAGTGTGGACGAATAGAAAGCGTCGCCCGTGCCGCGAATCTGAAACAGCAGCGCGTTAAAATGGGCAGATGCCGCGTTGTCGACGATGGCATCCAGATCGGTGGTGGTGACCGGCCGGCCGAAGAAAGTCCAATCGAAGCGCGTGACCCACAGGCCACGAAATTCAGTCATGGTGACTTCACCACGGCTGATGAAAGGCAGATAAGCGGTATAAGCGGCGGTTTCGGTCAGCGGCGCGGTCACGATCGGCGGGGAAGCGGGCCGGGGGCTGGCGGCCTCGCCGATCGGTTGGGCCAACGCCCAGCGGACACTGATGCCCAGCATCAGTGCCAGTGTGATCACAACGGCAAGTCGTTTGAGTTGGAAATTGAGTGTGGTCATCTGCCAAGTATAGCATTCCTTCACTCGTCACTCATCACTTTTCACCTCGAAGTGATTCACTTCGGGGTATAGCGCAAAACTGTTGGGCAAGCGTGTGGCGGCTGGGCCTGCTCGCGATGGATTGCCAAATCCATCGCCACAGACG